>NZ_JBHSBN010000010.1:0-219026 GCF_042650605.1 Micromonospora zhanjiangensis
CGACGGCAGCGTCTCGTCCTCGGCGGTTTGCACGACGAACGAGGCGAAGTACCGTCCGGCCGCGTCCTTGATCACGGTGACCGAGGTGGGTGCCGACGGCAGGCTGCGTGACCAGCGGACCGGCACGCGCCGATCTTCGGCAACCGCAGGCGGCCGTTGTCGAGGACCTTGAACCTGCTGTTCCTGGTGAAGCGAATGGCCTGCCGGTTGTTCTTACGGGACCTGAAGCGGGTGCGGCCACCTTGCGGCCCTGGCGTTTGCCGGACAGCGAGTTGAAGAAGTTGCGGTACGCGGTGTTCAGGTGCACCTCCTGGTCAACTTCCCACCCAAAGTCGCCGTGACCCGGCTGGTCAACTCCCTCAAAGGCGTGTCCTCGCGCCGCCTGCGGCAGGAGTTTCCCGACCTCGTGCGCCACTATTACCGGGCCAACAAGCTCTGGTCGGGCTCATACTTCGCCGGGTCCGTCGGCGGCGCACCGCTGAGCGTCGTCAAGCAGTACATCGAACAGCAGAACCCTCCCGGTCAAGGCACCGCTCGGGCCTAGCAGCCCTCCCAGCGCGGGCCATCACCCCCGGCCCGAAGGCCGGAGCACTGGCCCGCATTCCGGGTAGCACTGGATGCGCACGAACCAGGTCGGTGCGGCACTGGCCGGCGTGCGTGCTGCCGCCGAGCGGCTTTCGGGTCGGTGCGCTGCGCGCCCACCGCTGACTCTGGTCGTTTGTGCGTTTGTTTTCGGCGCCGGCTGGCGGCGGAGGTAGTCGCCGAGCAGGTGGAACATCGGTGGAAACCGAATGTGGCGGCAGCGGGACCTCGACGCGGGACGGATGGAAATCCCGTCGGTGGTGGTCGACCCGCGGGGGCGTTGAGCTGCCCTGATAGTCGGACGGATATGGGTGGGTGGGGCGTGCGGTCTTGGACCGGGAGCTGCCCTTGGTGATTGGCTCGTCGGCAGGCGAAAACCGCGCCAAAGCCACCATTGTGGAGTTGAGGGAGAATCATGTCCACGTCCAGTTTCGACCGTCGACGTTTCCTGCGTACCACCGCCGTTGCCGGCACCGCGGCGGCGTCGGCGGTGGCGCTCGGCGCGCCCGCCCACGCGGGCCCGGCGGCCGCGGGCCCGGCGGCCGGGGGCGCGGCCCGGGCGGGCCGGCGGCGGACCGCGACGGCGGCGCTGCGCTGGTTCGGTACGTCCGGCTGGCGGGTCGACATCGGCGACCGCACCCTGCTGGTCGACCCTTACCTCAGCCGGTACGACACCGGGCTGTTCACCGGCGGGCAGAACCCGGCGACCCGGCTGACCGTCGACCCGTCCGTGATCGACCCGAACGTGGGCCGGCCGGAGAACATCCTGGTCACCCACTCGCACTGGGACCACCTCAACGACGTGCCCTACATCGCGACGGTACGCAGCCGGGCCAGGGTGTTCGGCACGCTCACGACCTACCATCTCGCGGCGGCGCTGGACGTGCCGACCGGGCAGCTCGCCCCGGTCAAGGGCGGCGAGGTGCTGGACTTCGGCGACTACACGGTCGAGGTGGTGGCCTCCCTGCACAGCCGCAACCGGTCCTGGTCGGTGGGCTACCCGGGAGTCCGGCTCGCCCGGCCGCCGCGCCCGGAGACCATCGCCGACCTGCCCGAGGGCGACACCCTCGCGTACGCCGTCCAGGTGCGGAACGGGCCGAAGCTGTTCTTCATGGGGGCGAGCGACTTCGTCGCGCGCAACCTCGCCGGGCTCGCCCCGGACGTGGCGATGATCGCCTATCCGGCCACCGACGCCACCGCCGACTACCTGCCGCGGCTGATGGCGGCGCTGGACCGGCCGGCCGTGGTGGTGCCGGTGCACTGGGACAACTTCGAGGTGCCGCTGCACAACCCGCCGACGCAGGACGGCGACCCGGCGCGCTTCGCGGCGTTCGTCGAGTCGGTCCGCCGGGTGTCCCCGCGGACCCGGGTGATCGTGCCGGAGTATCTGACCACGTACCGGTTCTGACCAGGCGGAACCCCGGCCGACGTCGGGTCGCCGGCCGGGGCGGTCGGGTACGGGTCAGCCCTTGGCCGGGCCGAGGCAGAGGATGAAACCCTTCCGGAAGCGGCGGCCGTCCTGGTAGAACGACGCCCCGGTGTCGGGGAAGGCGTTGCAGGCGTCGCCGCGGTCGTGGTCGGCCTCGGTCTTGCCCTCCAACCGGCCGAGCACCTTCCACTCGGCGGCGGTGTCGGTGCATTTCACGGTGTGCAGGTCGTCGGCGCCCTTGCCGGCCATGCAGTCGCCGACCTTGGCCTGGTTGGGCTCGTCCAGCCCGGCGTAGATCGCGAACGGCGCGACCAGCAGCGCCACGATGAGCACGACGACGCGGAACTTGCCGACCGTGCTGAGACCGCGGAACCGGTCGCCGAGGGTCTTCTTCGGCTGTTGCGCCGGTACCGAGTATTGCTGGGACATCGAGTGGGTGGTCCTTTCCCCGTGAGTGCTGCTGACTGACGGCGCGCCACGTCGGGGCACGCCCGGCCGGCCGGCGGTGCCGGCGGGTCGACTGAGGGATTCTCGACGTCGGGCCGGGCGGCCGGCAATGGAACGTTTTCGCGCCGATTTCCGTTACCGGAACACACCGCGCCGGGCGGCGACCACCGCGTCCCGCTCGGCGGCGCGGTCGATTCCGAGCCCGCCGCCGACCCCGCCGGTTGGTCGACAGATGTCGCGGCGGTCGGATGAACTTCCCGTCGCCGTGGAACGTACCAACATTCGAGGACGCGGCACCGCCCATCGCGGTACGCCGCCGACGTACTGCGAGGGAGGCCGCCGTGCGGACCATTGAAAAGTCGACGGACCAGACCCGTAGGGCCGCCGGGGAGATCCCGGTGCCCGAATTCGCGACCCCGGAAGACGTCCAGCTCGCGGTGAAGGCAGTGGTGGTGCACGCCCCCGAGCAGTGGCCGGCGGGTCCGCTCTGCCGCAACGACGGGGTGCCCTTCCCGTGCCGGCTGCACCGCTGGGGCCGCCGGGTGCTGTTGCAGCACGGCCTGTCCGAGCGTCAGGTCAACGCCCTGGTGGACAACGGCAACCCGTTCGTGCGGGTGCCGTTCCCGTTCCCGACCTACCGGACGGAGAAGGCCGCCCACCGGGCCTGAGGCCCGGCTGTCGACGCCGGCCGGCGCCGCGCGCGCCGGCCGGGTGAACCGCCCACCGGGTTGTCCGAGGCCGAGATCGGCGACATCGCCGAACGGGGCGATCCGGCGGTGGTGCCGACCCACCGGCCGGCGGGGGCCGGGCGATGATCCGGCTGACCGCAGACCCGCCACCTCGGCTGCCACGCCCCCCGCGGCCGGTGCACCTCAGTCGACCAGGGCGGAGTAGACCAGTTGCCGGAGCTGCGGACGCAGCGGGTGGGTGCTGGACGGCAGGAGCTGGGTGAACAGCAGTGCCGTGACGTCCTCCTGGGGGTCGATCCAGAACGCCGTGCTGGCCGCGCCGCCCCAGTAGTACTCGCCGACGCTGCTCGGCACCCGGCTCGGCACCGGGTCCTGGACCACCGCGAAGCCCAGCCCGAAGCCGACCCCCTCGAAGGTGGTCTCGGCGAAGCCGGCCGGGTCGAAGCTGGCCAGGTCGTTCCCGCCGGGCAGGTGGTTACGGGTCATGAACCGGACCGTGCGCGGCCCGAGCAGCCGGACCCCGTCCAGCTCACCGCCGCGCAGCAGCAGCTGGGTGAACCGGTGGTAGTCGGCGGCCGAGGAGACCAGGCCACCGCCGCCGGACAGCAGGCTGGGCGGCGTACGGCCCAGCGCGCCGAGCCCGTCGTGCCGGACCGCCCGCCCGTCGGCCGGGCTCGGCACGTACAGGGCGGCCAGCCGGTGGACGTCCGCCTCGTCGACCCACCAGCGGGTGTCGGTCAGGCCCAGCGGACCGAGGATCCGGTCGGCGAAGAAGTCGTCCAGGCTCTGCCCGGACACCACCTCGACCAGTCGGCCCAGCACGTCGGTGGCGACGCCGTAGCCCCAACCCGTGCCGGGCTGGAACAGCAGCGGCAGCCGGGCCCAGGTCTCGCAGGCTGCGGCGAGGTCGATCCCGGCCGGCGGGTAGAGGTCGTGGCCGGCCGCCCGGTAGAGGCCGTCGACCACCGAGTTCTGCAGGAAGCCGTACGTCAGGCCGGCGGTGTGGGTGAGCAGGTGCCACACCCGGATCGGCTCGACCGCCGGCACCGTGTACGGCTTGAGCAGTGAGCCCTTGTCGTACACCCGGACGTCGGCGAACTCGGGCAGCCACCGGCTGATCGGGTCGGTGAGCTGGAACCGGCCCTCCTCCCAGAGCATCATCGCCGCGACCGAGGTGACCGGCTTGGTCATCGAGTAGATCCGCCACAGCGTGTCCGGCTCGACGGCCGCGCCGGCCTCGACGTCCCGCATCCCGTGGCAGGACGCGTGCGCCACCTCGCCGCCCCGGGTCACCACGATCTGCCAACCGGCCAGCCGGCCGTCGGTCACGTACCGGGCGAAGTGCCGGTCGATCCGCGCCAACCGGTGCGGGTCGAAGCCGACCTGGTCCGGGTCGATGGTCCGTTCCACGATCATCGCTCGAACCTACTGCCGGGTCACCGGCCGCGCGAGAGGTGAATCCGCCACCGGTTCAGCCGTTGCGGTAGTAACGGGCCGCGCCGGGGTGCAGCGGGATCGGGTCGGTGCCGGCGGCGGACTGCTTGGTGAAGTTGCGCCCCTCCGGGTGCACCGCGCCCAGCTCGGTCTGGTGCGAGAAGAGCAGCGACGTCAGGTCGTACGCCAACTGCTCCGGCATGTCCGCGCTGACCAGCATCAGGTTGGCCACCGTGATGGTCGGGATCCCCTTGGGCGTGTTGTACGCCGACTGCGGCAACTCGGCGGTGGTGTAGACCGGCCCGTACGTGGCGTTCAGCGGCTCCATCAGGTCGGCGATGGGTAGCAGCGCGAACTTGCCCGGCGCCGCGCTGAGCAGGTCCGTGATGCCGGGGGTGGGCAGCCCGCCGGAGAAGAACATCGCGTCCAGCGTCCCCGCGCGCAGCTGCTTGGTGGTCTCCGGCAGCGAGAGCTTGACCCGCTTGACCCCCCGGTCCGGGTCCAGCCCGGCCGCGGTGAGCAGCCGGCCGGCCAGCGCGTCGGTGCCCGACCCGGGCGAACCGGTGGAGACCCGCTTGTCCTTCAGGTCCGCCATCGTCTTGATGCCGGCCTTCGCGCTGGTGGTCACGATGACGTGGGTGAAGTTGCTGTACACCCGGGCCAGCGACCGGACCGGCTGCGGGCGGCCCTGGAACGGACCGCGTCCGGCGGTCGCGTCGGCGGCGGTGTCGGCCAGGCTGAACGCGATCTCCATGTCCCCGTTGACCAGCCGGGTGATGTTCTCCCCGGAGGCGCCGGTCGGTTCGGCCCGCGCCTCGTAGCCGGGCAGGTAGCGGCTGATGATGTCCGCGTAGCCGCCGCCGAGCTGGTAGTAGACGCCGGTGGTGTTGCCGGTGGCCAGGAAGATCCGGCCACCGTGCCACGGACCGGGGTTCGCCGCGGCCCGGTCGTCGTTGCCGCAGCCGCTCGCCGTCACCGCCGCCGCCAGCGGCAGCAGCAGGGCCGTCCGCCGCCTCACGACCGGACCCCGGGTTCGAGCGCCTCGGCCAGCCGCTGCACCAGCATGGCCGTCTCGTAGCCGATCTGGCCCAGGTCGCAGCCGGGGGCGGCGAGCACTCCGATCAGCGCCCGGTCGCCGACCGACATGATCAGCAGCACTCCCTCGTCCATGTCGACGATCTGCTGGCGTACCCGGCCGGCGGACATGAACCGGGCGGCCCCGGTGGTCAGGCTGGCCAGGCCGCTGATCACCGCGGCCAGGTGGTCGACCTGGTCGACGGCGAGGTCGGGTGAGGCCGCGAGCCGAAGCCCGTCGCCGGAGACCGCGAGGGCGTGCGCGACGTCCGGTACCTGGCTCGCGAAGCTGGCCAGCAGCCAGTCCAGGCCGGTGCTCGTTTCCTGGGTCATGACAATCAACTCCCCGTCGCGTCGGATTGCTTGCCACGACGCATAGCCGTGGCGACACCCTCGCTCAGCGCGGACAGCCGAGCCCGGACGAGTTCCGGGTCCAGCAGGTCGGTGCGCGGGGCGAGTGGCTGCGGGTTGGGCAGCTCGGGTGCCAGTTGGTCACCCCGGATCCGCCGGGGCAGCGGCTGGCCGGCTTCCGTCGGCGGGGCCGGTCGCCACGGCGGCGGGCCGGCTTCCCCACCCGGTTGCGGCCCGGGCCGGTCGGGCACCCGCGCCGCCGCCTCCTGCCACGACAGGCGACCGGCGTTGCCCGGGTCGGCGTAGTGCCGGTCGGATCCCTGGCCCGCCGCGGCCTGCCAGGTCGGCCCGGTGCCCTCGGCACCCGACCAGGCCGCCGCCGGCCCGGAACCGGGACCGAGGACGGGCAGCGCGACCGTGGGCGCCCGGTTGGCGCTCACCAGCTGTGGGGACGCCACCGCCGGCGCGGCGGTCGACCAGGCCGGCGCGCCGGCCGTCGGGACCGGTGCGACCGGTACGGACTGACCTCGCGCGCCGAACCAGCTTTTCGTCATGCCGTTCGCCCGCGCCACGGCCGGCGCGCCCACCCGCGCCACGGCCGGCGCGGCGGTGGACGCCATCTGCCGGCGTTGCGCGACGGCCGGCGCCGGTGCGCCCCGGCCCGCCGCGACCGACGCCGGCGCCGGCCGGGCCGAGCCCGAGTTCGGCCGTCCCAGCGCCTTCTCCACCTGGGTGAGGACCGCCTCCGGCACCTCGACGCAGGCCACCGTGCCGGAACCGGTGCTGTGCAGCGACACCTGGATGTTGTGCCGGGCGGCCAGGTGCGCGACCACGTGCAGGCCCATGCTGCCGGCCGCGGCGCTGGACAGGCTGCTCGGCGAGGCCAACCGGTCGTTGATCTCGGCGAGCCGCTTCTCGCCGATGCCGATGCCCTGGTCGTGCACCCGGACCAGGACGCCGTCGATGGTGCGCCGCCCGTCCACCCGGACCATCGCCTCCGGCGGCGAGTACGACGTGGCGTTCTCCAGCAGCTCGGCGAGCAGGTGGACGAGGTTGCCCACCACGGCCGGGTCGACCGCGACCTGCGGCAGGTCGGCCTCGACCCGGGTGTACTCCTCGATCTCCGAGGCGGCGGCCGAGACGATCTCGGTCAGCAGGTAGGCGCCGTGCTGGGCGCGACCGGGTTCACCACCGGCCAGGACCAGCAGGTTCTCCCCGTTGCGACGCATCCGCGCGGCCAGGTGGTCGAGGGCGAAGAGCCGGGCCAGGGCGTCCGGGTCGGTCTCCTCCCGCTCGAACTCGTCGAGCAACCGGAGCTGCCGGGTGATCAGCGTACGGATCCGCCGGGCCAGCGCCTCCGCCATCCGGGTGACGTCCACCCGCAGCTCGGCCTGGTCACCGGCGAGCCGCAGCGCCGACCGGTTGACCGTGTCGAACGCGTCCGCCACCTGGGCGATCTCGTCGCGTCCGCGGGCGATACCGGTGGTGAGTTCGAGCGCGGAGGCGTACTCGGTGCCCTCGTCCGGCGTGCGGCCGGCGGCGATCGCGTTGATCCGGTCGGGCAGTTCCCGGTTGGCCATGGTGAGCGCGGCCACCCGCAACCGGCGCAACCGGCGGCTGGTGTGCACCGCGAGCATGGCCGCGGCGAGCAGCGACAGGGCCGCCACCGCCAGGGCGGTGCCGCCGCTGACGATCGCCCGCTGCCGGGTGTCCCGGGCCAGCTTGGCCGCCTGCTGGTCGAGCCGCTCGGACAGGTCCTGGGCGATCAGGTTGTGCCGCCGGACGACACCGCTCTGCGCCACGTACCAGGCGTCGCCGTCGATCTTCAGTCCGCCCGGGGTGCTGTCCGCGGCGAGCGCGACGTCCCGCATCCGGCGGGCCGCGGAGACGTCCGCGCCGTCGAGCAGTCGGCTCTGCACGGCCACCGACGCGGGGTCGGCGATCCGGGCGAACTCCGCCTGCCGTTGTTCCTGCGCGCCGCGTAGCTGGGCGACCTTGGCGACGTCCCCGGCGACCAGCGCGCCTCGGGTGAAGATGGTGCGCAGCAGGTCGCGTTCCAGCGCGGCGAAGTGTTCCTGGGCGGCGACCGAGGCCACCTCGCGGGCCGCGTTCGCCAGGTCGGTGTTGCGTACCTGGGCCGGCAGCGCGTCGGCGACGGCCAGCAGCGCGTCGACCACGGTGGCGTACAGCGGTTCGGCCGGGCGGGCGCCGAGCGAGAGGGACCGGACGTCCTTGAGCTGGTCGAGCTGGCCGTTGGCCGCGTCCAGCGGACCGGCCAGGGCGGGCGCGGCGCGGCGGGCGTCGTCGGCGGCCGTGCGGTAGCGGGTGACGGCCGTGTCGACCCGCCGGCGCTGGGCGACCACCAGCTTCTCGCCGGTCTTGCCGCCGCGCTGGCGCAGCGCGGCGGTCTCGGCGAGCTCGCGTTCCAGTTCGTGGACCGCGCGGACGGTCGCCGTCGCGGTGCCGGCCAGCACCCGGGCGCGGGCGGCGTCCGCGGACTCGACGAGAGCGGTACGGGTCTGCACGGTGCCGAGGACGATCAGGCCCACCGTGGCGACCAGGATCGGGGCGAGTAGTTGCGTACGCATCGACCACAACCGGTTGGTCTGGTCGGTGGGCCGGTTGTGGCGGCGTACGCCGGCGGTACCAGGTACTGGCACGCGGGCCTCCGGGGGTGCGTGGACGGGTGCTGTCCGCCGGGCCCGGTGGGGCGACCGGGCCCGGCGGATCGTGGATCAGCGACTGCCGAGGTCGTTGAGGGCCGTGGCCGCGCCACGGTGCAGCGGCACCGGCTCGGTCTTGCGGGCCGTCTCCAGTTGGATGCCCTTGGCCGCGGGGTTGGCCTGGACCAGGGCGTCCTTCTTGTCGAACAGCACCCGGGTCAGCGCGCAGGCGACGTTGGCGTCGAGGTTCTTGCGCACCAGCAGCACGTTCGGCACGACGATGGTGGGCGTGTCCGCCGCCGTCTTGTAGACGTCCTTGCCGATGGTGCCGGCCTGGTACGCCGGGTTCAGCTCGGTCATCTTGGGCAGCAGCGGGCTGATGTCGATGAACTTGACCTTGTCGCCGGCCGTGGTGAACAGGTCGGTGAGGCCGCCGGTCGGGATGCCGCCGGACCAGAAGAGCCCGTCGATGCTGCCGTCCTTCAGGCCGTCCACGGTCTTGGTCAGGTCGAGCCGCTGGGCCTTGATGTCCTTCTCCGCGTCGAGGCCGGCGGCCTTCAGCAGCCGCTGGGCGATCACCTCGGTGCCGGACTTGGGCGAACCGGTCGAGATCCGCTTGCCCTTCATGTCGGCGACCGAGTTGATGCCGGCGTCGGCCCGCACCACGACCTGGGTGTAGTTGTCGTAGATCCGGGCCAGCGCCTCGACCGGCTGCGGGCCGGTGAACGAGCCCTTGCCCTGCACGGCGTTGACCGCGGTGTCGAAGAGGGAGAAGGCGACGTCGTACTTGCCGGCGACCAGCTGCTCGATGTTCTGCACCGAGGCGCCGGTCTCGGCCGCGGTGCCGGTCAGCTTCCCGTCGGTGGCGCCGGAGAGCTGGTTGGCCAGGGCGTTGCCGACCACGTAGTAGACGCCGGTGGCGTTGCCGGTGGCGATGCCGACCCGGGTCTCCTTCTCCACCTTGCAGGTGATGTCGTTTGCAGCGTTGTCGGTGGCGGCGGCGTTCTGGCGGCCACCGCATCCGGCGGTGCCGGCGGCGACGAGCGCGAGTGCGCCCACCACGGCACCGAGTCGTACGCTGGTTCGGCTCACGTGTAGTCCTCTCTCGGGTCCGCCGGTCTCCCGGCCCGCGGCCCACCGGTCCCGGTGGTGAAACCGCGTCGTATCAGGCAGCCCGCCACGGTCGCGGCGGCGAGCGCGCAGCCGACCAGGACCGGTACGGGTTCGAGCCACAGGAGGGTCAGCCCGGCGAGCGCGCCGAGCAGGCGTTCCGGCGTACCGGCCGGGCCCACCCCGGGGAGCCAGCCGCCGGCGGCGACGGCCAGCACCGCGACGCTGAGCGCGGACGCGGCGGTGGCGAAGGCGATCCGGCCCGGACCGCCGATGGCGAGCAGGCCGAGTCCGTTCGGGGTGACCACGAAGGCGATCGGCGCCAGGTAGGCGGGTAGCGCGTAGCGCAGGGTCTGCCACATGGTGGGCACCAGCCGGCCGCCGGTGAGCGCCGCCGCCGCGACGGCGGCCAGCGCGGTCGGCGGGGACACCTCGGACAGGACGGCGAAGTAGAACACGAACATCGCCGCGGCCGGCGCGGTCACGCCCAGGTTGAGCAGCGCCGGACCGATGATCACCCAGCCGATCACGAACGAGGCGGTGACCGGTACGGCCAGGCCGAGCAGGGTCAGCGCGACGCCGGCGAAGACCGCGGTGAGCAGCAGCACCAGCGTCGGGTCGTCGCTCATCGCCTGGGCGCCCTTGATCAGCAGCGCGGCGGCCTGCGGGCCCAGCCCGGTCTTGGTGGTGACGGCGGTGATGATGCCGGCGGCCGCGCAGACGGCGACCACCGCGAGCACGCCGCGCACCCCGGCGGAGAGCGCCTCGGCGAGTCGGCGCGGGGTGAGCCGGTGGGCCCGGTCCAGGAAGGACAGCAGCACCGCCAGCAGGGTCGCCAACACGACCGAGCGGGTCGCCGAGAGCCCGACGGCCAGGCATCCGATGATCACGAACAGGGAGAGGAAGTGGTAGCCGAACCGGCCGAGCAGACGCCAGGGCGAGGTGACGTCGAGGACCACCGGACGGGTGCCGTGCCGGCGGGCGTCGATCTCGACCGAGAGCAGGATGCCCAGGTAGTACAGCACCGTCGGGACGGTCGCCCAGCCGAGCACGCGCAGGTACGACACGTTCAGGTACTCGGCGATGATGAACGCCGCGGCGCCGAGGGTCGGCGGGGACAGGATCGCGCCCACGCCGGCCGCGGCGAGCATGCCGCCGGCCCGCTCGGCGGGATAGCCGGCCCGGCGCAGGATGGGCCAGGTCACCGCCCCGATGCTGACCGTAGTGGCCGCGCCCGAGCCGGAGACGGTGCCGAGCAGGAAGCCGGAGGCCACCGCGGTACGCCCGGCGGCGGTCCGGGACCGGCGGAACGCGGCGGCCGACAGCTCGACGAAGAACCGCCCGGCCCCGGAGAGGTCGAGGACCGCCCCGTAGATGGTGAACAGCACGATGTACGAGGCGGCCACGTCCAGCGGGGTGCCGTAGAAGCCGCTGTCGGAGTTGTAGAACGCGTCGATCAGCTGGTCGAAGTCCAGCCCCGCGTGGGCCACCGCCCAGGACTGCGGCAGCAGGCCGCCGTAGTAGCCGTAGGCGAGGAAGAGCGCGCAGACCGCGGGCAGCACCCAGCCGGTGGCCCGCCGGCACGCCTCCAACAGCAGCACCATCAGCGCGGCGCCCATTACGACATCGATGGGCGTCAGTAGGCCCTGTCGGTTGAGAAACGCATCGTAACCGCCACCACTGGACCCGATTCGCAGCGGCGAGACCGGGTACAGGCAGACGACCAGCGCGACCGTCGCAAAGATCCAGTCCGGAATGGTCGGCCGGGTGCGGGTGGGTGCCGGACTTTCGCCTTCGGAGCGTGACGAAAAATGCTTGCGCAATGCTAACGGAAGTCGGAATCCGGCGGGAAAGGCGAGGAAGACCAGCGGCAGTACGCCGGCCAGGAAGACGATCAGGTAGTACTTGCTGCCCTGCGGCAGCGGCCGGAAGGTCTGCCAGAGCGCGAACAGCGCGACGGCCAGCGCGGTGCCGGTGACCAGGACGGACACCGGGCCGGCCAGCGTGCGGCCGGGCTTCTCCTCCTCGAACTGGCTGGCGAGTTCCTCGGACTCCCGGCTGGCCCGGTCGACCTCCGCACCGGTGACGCGGTGCACGATGGTCCCGTCGACCGGGTCATCGAGCGACGTCGGCGCGGTCCGGGCCGGCTCGTCGACCGTCCGAAGTGCACGGGGAACCCCGTCCGCGCCGGGGGTCGGGGAGGTAGTCGTCCCCGGCCCGGTCGCGGACGAATCCTCGGAAGATCGGGTTGGCGACACGAGGCCGTACGATACGCGTTACCGATCCGATGTGGAACATTGTCATTAACAGTTACCTAAAAGTGATCATAGAATGTTGTAGGCCCCAAACGGTCGGTAATCGTTTTCAGGACTTCCGAGCCGACCCGAACCGTTCCCATTCACGTCGGCCGGTCCGTCGGCCGCCATTGCTGCCGGCCGTCCCGGTCCCGGACCACGACCCCCAGCCGCGCCAGGTCCTCCCGGAGCGCCTCGGCCTCCTCCCGCCGGTTCTGCTCCAGGGCCCGCTGCCGGCTGCGCAACAGCGGGCCGGCGCCGGCCGGCAGGTCCGGCTGACCCTCCAGCCACAGCCGGTACCGGTCCGCGTACGGGTCGCCGTCGGCCAGCCACCGGTAACCGTGCCCGGTGAACGCCTGTCGGAGCCGATCCGGGTCCAGGTCCGCCTTCTCCCGGGCCAGTGGCCCGGCGTCCGGGCCGAGCAGCACCAGGTGCCCGTCCTCCAGGTACGCCGACCGGACCGCGCCCCGCGCGATCTCCCGGGTGGAGCCGCCGCGACGCAGGCCCACCCGGTCGGCGGTGACCGTCACCCGCAGCCGCTCCCAGCTCCCGATCGCGGCGAGGCAGAGCCCCAACGCCGCGCCGACGGCGACCGGGACGATCGTCGCCCGCGGTTCCGGCTGCGCCGCGAGCAACCGGAGCACCGCCTTGAACGGCACCAGCGGCAGCCCGACGAGATGTCCCACCGACGCCCGGACCAGCCAGCCCAGCCCGGCGCCGAGCAGCGGGAAACCGCACCACATCACGATCAGGTCGGCGACCGGTCCGGTCACCACGACCGGACCGGAGTACGACGACGGGGGAACCAGGTTCCGGTTCATGTCAGGGGACCTCCGGCCGTACCGTTTGGTCAGCTGCTCGACCTTGATCATGCCGACCAGCCTGCCGCCGGCGGGGCCGGCCGCGCAGCGGCCGACGGTTCATCGACGCCGACCTTGGTCGATGATCGGACGTCGACTTTGGTCGGTGTCGAGGCCGCCGCCGGCCACCTACGATGGCCACATGGGCGAGGGGTGCGGGGTGCCGGCTCGGCGCGGCTCGCGGCGCGGCGGAGCGGCGGGGTGAGCGGTGCCGCGGCCCCGGAGTACCGCTGGCTGCTGCCGGCGGTGCTGACCGCGTCCGCGGACCGGGCCGGGCCGCCGCCGCGCCGCTCGACCCGGGACTGGCTCGTCGACAGCGTCTTCTTCCTCTGCGCCCTCGGCTGCGCGCTGCTGATACTCGCGGACACCACCGCGCCGCGTCCCGAGCTGGCCCCGCCGATCGGACCGGGCTGGTTCACCCCGGTGGACGGGGTGCTCAGCCTCGCCGCCTGCGGCGCGCTCTGGGTACGCCGCCGCTGGCCGGTCGCGCTGGCCTGGGCGACCATGCCGCTGAGCCTGTTCTCGGTGGCCAGCTCGGTGGCCCTGCTGGTCATCGCGTTCACCGTGGTGGTGCACCGGCGGCTCGCGGTGGCCGCCCCGGTCCTGCTGACCGGGCTGACCACCGGGCTGGTCCACAGCCGGCTGCGGCCGGACGCGGACATGGACTACTGGATGTCGGTGGTGTGGGGGGTGCTGGTCACCGGCGCGGTGCTGGCCTGGGGGATGTTCGTCAGGGCCCGGCGGCAGTTGGTCGTGTCGCTGCGCGACCGGGCGGACCGGGCCGAGGCCGAGCAGCAGTTGCGGGTGGCCCAGGCGCGCCAGCTCGAACGCACCCGGATCGCCCGCGAGATGCACGACGTGCTGGCCCACCGGATCTCGCTGCTCAGCCTGCACGCCGGGGCGCTGGAGTTCCGACCGGACGCCCCGTCGGACGAGGTGGCCCGGGCGGCCGGGGTGATCCGGACCAGCGCGCACGCCGCGTTGCAGGACCTCCGCGAGGTGATCGGCGTGCTCCGCGAACACTCCTCCGGGGCCGGTGACGGGCCGCCGGAACGTCCGCAGCCGACCCTGGCCGACGTGCCGGCCCTGGTGACGGAGTGCCGCGCCGCCGGCGTACGGGTCGAGGTGGACCAGACGGTGGCCGACCCGCGGTCGGTGCCGGCCGGGATCGGGCGCAGCGCCTACCGGATCGTGCAGGAGGGGCTGACCAACGCCCGCAAGCACGCGCCCGGCACGGTGGTGCGGGTGCGGACCAGCGGCGGACCGGGGACCGGCCTCACCGTGGAGGTCCGCAACCGGCGCCCGGTCGGCCGGCCGGCGGTGCCGGGGATACCGGGCACCGGCACCGGCCTGGTCGGGCTCGCCGAGCGGGTCAGCCTGGCCGGCGGTCGGCTGGAGCACGGCCGGGTCCCGTCGGGCGACTTCCGCCTGCACGCGTGGCTGCCGTGGCCGACGTGAGCGGTACGGCCGACGGGACCGGTACGGCCGACGGGACCGGTACGGCCGACGGGACCGGTACGGCCGACGGGACCGGTACGGCCGGTGGGCCGGTACGGGTGCTGATCGTGGACGACGACGCCTTGGTCCGGGCGGGGCTGTCCATGATCCTCGGTGGCGTGCCCGACCTGCGGGTGGTCGGCGAGGTGGCCGACGGCGGGGAGGTCGCCGCCGCGGTCGCCAGCCACCGGCCGGACGTGGTGCTGATGGACATCCGGATGCCCCGGATGGACGGACTGACGGCCACCGAGCTGCTGCGCCGCTCGCCGTCCCCGCCCGAGGTGCTCGTGCTGACCACGTTCGACGCGGACGAACACGTGCTGCGGGCGCTGCGCGCGGGGGCCGGTGGCTTCCTGCTGAAGGACACCCCGCCGGCCGAGATCGTCGCGGCGGTGCGGCGGGTGGCCGCGGGGGAGGCCACCCTGTCACCGACCGTGACCCGCCGGCTGATCGACCACGTGACCGGTCCGGCCGCCGGTCGGACCGGCACCGCGCGCCGGGACCGGGCGGTGCGGCTGCTCGACGGGCTCAGCGCGCGGGAGCGGGAGGTCGCGGTCGCCGTCGGTCGGGGCGCCTCCAACGCCGAGATCTCGGCGGAATTGTTCATGAGCGTGGCCACCGTCAAGGCGTACGTGTCCCGGCTGCTGACCAAGCTGGGCCTGAACAACCGGGTCCAGGTGGCCCTGCTGGTGCACGACGCTGAACTGGTCTGAAGGGGGCCGCCGGGGCCGGGGCCGCGGTCCGGGCGGCTAGCCGCACTCGCGGCAGATGGGTTCGCCGTGCCGCTGGCCGCCCAGTTGGCTGCGGTGGTGCACCAGGAAACAGTTGGTGCAGCGGAACTCGTCGGCGAGCATCGGCACGACCGCCACGGTCAGTTCCTCGCCGGACAGGTCCGCACCGGGCAGCTCGAACCCGTCGGTCGGGTCGGGGTCGTCCAGGTCGAGGACGGGTGACCGGGCGGCGGCCCGCCGGGCGGCCAGGGCGGCCAGGCTGTCGTCGCCGAGATCGATCGACGGGCGGCGCGGTTCGTCGTAGTTCGTCGTGTTTGCCATCACATTTCCTTTCCGGTCTCCGGGTGACGTAACGACCGCGACCGGAAAGGGGTGTGTTCTACCCAAAAATAGACTTATCGGATGCGGTCAGGCGAACGCCACCCTCGCCCACCGGCTCGGCCGCAGGGTCATCACCTTGAACGGACAACTGCGGTCGGTCAGCAGCACGTACGCCTCCTGGGCCCGCCGGGCCGCGTCCTGCGCCTGCTCCGCCGGGGTGACACCCTTGCCCTTGTTGCGGAACAGCGCGCCGTAGAAGGCAGAACAGAAGACGGTGCTCTCGTGCCAGCCGATCTGGGCCGAGGTGCCGATGTAGGTGACCTCCCCCTGGAGACAGTCCCGGACCGCCTTCTGCCAGGCGCCGGTGCCGGTCTTGCAGCCGTCGGCCAGGATCGCCCCGGTGGAGATGCCCCGGCCGAGGTCGGCGGCGCGCTCGCCGAGCTGCTCCATGGAGATCTGGGTCTTGCCGTCGCTGCTGCTGAAGGTGGGCGTGACGCTGTGGTCGCCGTGCGCCGTGACGTGCAGCACGTCGCACGAGGCGGTGAACGCGGTGAGCACCGTGTCCGGATCGCGGGACCGGACGAAGTCGACGTCGGCCACCGGATTGTCGTGATCGATGTTGATGTTGTCCAGGGTCGACTGGACGAAGGCCATCGCCGAGTCGAAATAGGAGTCGAGTCCGATGTCGAGCAGGCAGACGCGTCTTCTGCGCACAATCCCCCCGGGGAGTCGGCCGGTCGGTGGCGGTCTCGTCCGACCGTACGACGTGGGTGCGACACCGGCCTTCGGAGAGCGGTAACGAAACCACATCGCCGGACCGGCCGAGGCGGTCCGGGGCGGGGCCGGTGGGCATGATCGCGCGCAGGGACAGTTTGTCCGTCGCGTTCCGTCGATGGGACCGTAGCTTTCTGTCGACCTGATCGCCAGTCGCCAGGGAGGCGCGGACATGGGCAGCGCGAGTGTCGCGGCCGACAGCCACAGCACCCGGACCATGGCCGCCGACCCGGCCGCGACCGTCGGGCCGGTGGGCCGGTGAACCGCCGCGGCGGCGGACCTGGCGACCGGAGTCGCCGGCTGACGTCCGCCCAGGTCCGCAACCGGCGGTTCCGGGCCCGCGGCTTCCTGCGCGGCGGCCTCGACCCGGCCGACGTGTACGGCTTCCTGCACCAGGTCGGCGACGAGATCGACCTGTTGCGCCGGGAGCACGCCGCCCTGCACGCGGAGAACGAAAGGATCAAGGTCGCCCTGCACCACTGGCAGACCTGGCACCGGCACTGCGACATCCCCGATCTGCACTGGCCCATCAGTCACGAGTCCGGAGACCGCCGATGAGCACACCCCGTTGGGTCCTGCACCTGCCCACCACGCTGACCTCGTTCGAGGCGGCGGTGGACCTCGTCGACCACCTCCGGGAACTGCTGGCACACGTGCCCGTGCTCGACTTCCACGGCGCCACGCTGACGGAGAAGGACCGGGTGATGGTCCGGCACCCGGTCTACTGCGCCGGGCCGCTGCCCGAGCGGCGCTCCTGCGGGCTGCGCTTCGAACACGCCGGTCCCTGCCTCGGCACACCCGAACTGCACCCCGCCTACCGGTGAACCCGCTGTCGGCCACCTGACGCAACCGGGCGGGGCGCGTCCCCGTGTATTCCCCGAGCGACCGACGAGCGGTCGCGATGTCTTGGGGGAGCGATGCGAGCAGTGAACCAGGTGACCGTGCGACGGTCGGCGGTGGCGGTACTGGCGGTGACCATCGGGTTGGTGGCGGCCCTGACCGGCTGCGGCAGCCGGCCGAAATCGACGGCCGGCGGAGGGGCCGCCGGCTCGCCGTCCGCCTCGGCCACGGCAACGGCCGCCGTCACCACCCCGGCGGGGACACCCGGCCCGACCGGCACGGCGACGGCGTCCGGGGGTGGCCCGGCGTCCGGGATCGGCCGGCCGGTCACACCCGCCCGGCCAAAATCCACCGGTACGCCGAAGCAGCCGGCCTCCTTCGACCCGGCCCGGGACATCACCGACCTGATCACCCAGACCTCCGGCCTGCGGCTGGCGAAACCGGTCGGCGGTATCCGGCACGGCGAGCTGACCGTGACGATCCGCAATGCGGGACCGAACCCGCTGTGGCACCTGACAATGATCATCGAAGTGCCGGCGAGCATGACCGCCGACGGTGGGGACTGGGCCGGCTGCACCAGGCTCGCCCAGACCAAGGCCGGCTTCCCGGCCGGGTCGAAGTGCGACAAGGGCTACCTCGCGGCCGGCCAGAGCCTGGTCCTCCATTTCCGGATGAAGTCACCTGCCAGCATGGACGCCGCCGACAGCCGGGAGTCGCGCTGGCTCGTCGACGCATGGTCCGGCGACGGCCGCGAGATGATGTACCGCGACGGCGGTCCGGACGACAACCGGCGCATCTTCATGGTGTACCGGGCCTGACGGTGTCCGTCACGGTGAGCGCGTTGACCGACGAACCGTCCCCACCGCCGTCCGCCCTGGTCGACGAGCAGGCGGACCCGGCCGACGACCTGTCCTTCGAGGACTTCTACGCGGCGGCCTTCCGGCCCTTGATGCTGCAGTTGTGGGCATACACCGGGGACCACGGACAGGCGCAGGAGGTCGTCCAGGAGGCGTTCTGCCGGGCGTACCCCCGTTGGGGCCGGATCAGCAGGTACGACGATCCGGCCGCCTGGGTGCGCCGGGTCGCCTGGAACCTGGCCACCAACCGGTTCCGCCGGGCCAAACTGTTCACGGCGTTCGCCCGGCGGCACCGGGAGAGCCACGTGGACGGACCGAGCCCGGACCGGGTGGTGTTGGTGGCAGCCCTCGCCGCACTGCCCGAGCGGCAGCGCCGGGCGCTGGTCAAGTACCACCTCGGTGACTTCTCCGTCGCCGAGATCGCGGCGGCCGAGGGAGTGGCCGAGAACACGGTGAAGTCGTGGCTGCACCGCGGACGGGCCGCCCTGGCGGTCGCCCTCGGCCGGCCCGAGGCGGAGGGGCGTCATGACTGACCAGGACACCGAACGGTTCGTCGGCGCCGCGTTCGCCGACTTCCGCGGCGCCGCCGGCGAGTACGCCACCGGCCCCGGCACGACCGGGGTCCGCGACCGGGCGCGCCGGCGCCGCACAACCCGTACCGTGACAGCCGGCGCGGCCATCGCGGTGCTGCTGGTCGGCGGTGGCCTGGCGCTGCGCTCGGTCGCTGGCCCGCAGGCCGGTCCGGCTCCGGCCGGGGTCGACCCGACCGGGGCGACGCCCGTGCCGACACCGTCCGCCGCGCCGACGCCCCGGTCCACCTCGTCACCGTCGGCGCCCGTCGCCACCGCACGACCGACCGGGACCGTCGCCGGTGGGGTGCCCGGGTCATCGGTGGCCGGTCCGTCCTCGGCCGCCACGGCCGCCGATCTGGCGGTCAGCGTGACCGAGGTGGTGCTGAGCCCCGACGACGGCGCCGGCCGGCGGACCGGTTCGCTACGGGTACGGGTGGACAACGCCGGGCCGGCCATCGTCACCGGTCTGACGGTGACCGTACGGATGCCGGACGGCTACCGACCGGACGGTCCCGGCCAGGGCGGCTGCACCCTGACCGGGTCGGCCGGCACGTACCGCTGTGGGTGGTCCGGACGGCTGGTGCAGCTGGCAAGCACCATCTTCAACTTCCCGTTGACCGCACCACCCGGCCCGGTCCGGTCCGGGCCGGCGCAACAGCGCACCGTGCTGGTCGGGCCGAGAGTTGGCACCGACCCGAACTGGTCCGACAACACCAGCGCCTACCGGATCACCGACTGAGCGGCCGGACCGTCGTCAGCCGATCCGGCCAGCGGCAAACCGGGTCAGCAGGCGATCGGCTTGACCCAGGAGCACTCCAGGCCCTTCGGGACCGCCGGTGCCGTGGGCGCGACCGGCGGGGCTGACTTCGCCCGGCCGGCGCCGGCCGTGCCGGACCAGCCGGCCAGGTAGACCGCGATCTGGTCCTGGATGTTCGTCACCGACGAGGCCAGGTAGTTGTTCAGCAAGATGGAGAAGGCCAGCACGTGCCCGTCCGCGTCGGTGACGTAGCCGGACAGCGACGAGGCCCCGGTCAGCGTGCCGGTCTTGGCGTGCACGTTGCCCGCGGCCGGGGTGCCGCGCATCCGGCTGCGCAGCGTCCCGCCGACGAACCGGTCCGGGTTGCCGGCGATCGGCAGGGCCGCGTACCGACCGCCGGGGCGGGTGCCTGGGCGGTGGCGGTGGTGGTCGACGCGCCGACGGTCGCGGCGGTGGCGACCAGCGCCAACGCCCCGAGGCCGCGGGTGAACGGGCGAGGTCTCATGTCCGGATGCTGCCATGTAGATAACTGTCGGCCAATGCCTTCGACGTGGTTATTTCTTGCAGAGGTGGGGCCGGTCGGTCGACCGGCCGTCGAGGTGCGCGACACGGCCCGCACCCGTCCCGGCGGCGATCACGTGACGGACACCCCGGGCGCCGGGCCCCCGGCGGCGACGAATGGCGGATACTGTCGGAGCCCGCCGATCCACAGGGGAGGTCCGCGTGCGGATGGATGGCGAACGGCCGCATTGGCCGGCCCTGGCGTGGCTGGTATTCGCCGCGTTCGCCGTGCACAACCTGGAGGAGGCCCTGAGCTTCCCCGGGTACGCCGCGCGGATGGCCGGCCGGGTGCCGGTGCTGCCGCCGGCCTGGGCGTTCCAGGCCCTGGTGGCGGTGGTGACCGTCGCGGGTCTGCTGCTGGTCGTGGTCGGCGTACGGTCCGGCCGACCGGGCCTGCCGGCGGTGCTGGCCTGGGTGATGCTGGTCAACGTGCTGGTGCCGCACGTCCCGGCCGCCATCCACAGCGGCGGGTACGCTCCCGGCGTGGTGACCGCGTTACTGCTCAACCTGCCCGTGGACGGCTGGTACCTGTGGTCCGTCCGGCGCCGGCGGGGCGGCGAGCGGGTGCGAGGTGCCGGCGAGCGTGGTGCCGCGGGTCGGGGCGGACCGTCCGGTCAGGTGGGCGGGTAGTCCGGGAGGGGCGGCGGCGTCGGGCCGACGGCTCGGCGGCCCGACGGTTCGTCGTGCGGGCCGTGTCGGATGTTCTCGCCGGTGCCCAGGATGACCGGCGCCACCAGTGCGGCCAGCAGCCCGCCGAGCAGCGGGAAGAGAATGAACACCCACAGTTGGGCGAGCGCGTGGGTGCCGGAGAACAGCGCCGGACCGAACGACCGGGCCGGGTTGACCGAGGCGCCGTCGAGGGTGAGGCCGACCAGGTTGGCGACGCCGAGCGCGATGCCCATCGCCAGGCCGGAGAAGCCGGCGTACTCGGATCTGGTGGTGACCACGAGGACCACGAGGACGAACAGGAAGGTGATGACGGTCTCCAGCAGCATCGTGCCGCCGAGGTTGATGTTCTGCCCGTAGCCGTTGGCGCCGAGCGCGCCGGTCTGGTCGACCACGCCACCCCAGTGGACCAGGACCCAGAGCAGGAAGGCGGCCACCGCGGAGCCGACGAGTTGGGCCACCCAGTAGGCCACCGCGCCGGGCATGGTGATCTTTCCGCTGAGCAGGACGCCGAGCGTCACCGCCGGGTTCAGGTGGCTGCCGGAGAGCGGACCGAAAGCGTACGCGAGCACCAGCATGATGAAGGCGAAGCTGAGCGCCACCACCACGACGCCGCCCTCGACCAGGGCGGCGATGGCGCTGCCGACGCCGAAGAAGACCAGCAGCAGGGTGCCGAGGAACTCGGCCAGCGCCTGTTTGGGGTTCTCCACCATGTCAGCTCCCTTCCGTCCGGCCCAGCCTAGGGGACATTGACAGACGAAACGGGCAAATCTCTCGGCTCGGAGGCGATCCGCGGCCGGAGCCGGCCGATCCATGCCTGATTTGACGGATCCAGTGGCAACCGGCATGGTGGGGAAACGGCGGGCGTTGACCCGCCCACCTCTGCCAGAGGACGTCGTCCCGCTGCCGGGGCGCGCAGCGGCCCGCACCGGTCCGCAGCGGCGTCCGTCCACCCCTCCCACGTGTGCTCGATGACCGGGCTGTGCCTTCAGCCTGCGCCGGGTTACCGCAACGAGAATCCACGAGGAGTAATCACGATGCTCACCCTGACCCAGAACGCCGCGCTCGTCATCCGCGACCTGACCTCGCAGCAGGAGGTGCCCGAGGGCGCCGGCCTGCGGATCGCCAGCGACCCGACCGCGGGTTCGCTGACCCTCGCGCTGGCCGAGCAGCCCGTACAGGGCGACCAGGTGGTCGACGAGGACGGCGCCCGGATCTTCCTGGACCCCGAGGCGGCCCAGATCCTGGATGACAAGGCACTCGACGCCGCCGTCGACCCGCAGGGCGCGGTGCAGTTCGGCTTCGCCGAGCGGACCACCCAGGCCTGATCCGGCGCCGGTCGGCCCGCGCGGCCGTCCGTCGCCGCAGCACGACGACGCCCGGTCCTCCGGTTCGGAAGGGCCGGGCGTCCGTGTCCCGACCCCGCCCGGCGCGGCCCGACCCCGCGCGCCCGGTCGGCGCGAGCACCAGCCGGCGGTACGGTGACCGGGTGGCCGACCCGATCGAGGACCAGACGTTCCACAACGAGGACTGGTACGCCGAGGAACTGTTCGACCGCGCCTACACCCGGTGCCGGTTCCTCGACGTCGACCTGACCGAGGCGGTGAGCCGGGGCAGCGTCTTCACCGACTGCGTCTTCGGCAACGTCCGCCTCAACGCCTCCCGGCACACCGACTCGGCCTTCCTGCGCTGTTCGTTCACCCGGTGCAACCTGTTCGAGGCGGAGTTCGCCGGCTGCAAACTGACCGGCAGTACGTTCACCGACTGCGCCCTGCGCCCGCTCACCGTCACCGGCGGAGACTGGTCCTTCGTGACGCTGACCGGCGCCGACCTGCGCGGCGTGACGCTGCGCGGCGTACGGATGCGGGAGGTCGACCTGAGCGGTGCCGACTGCGCCGGGGCCACCCTGGCCGACCTGGACCTTTCCGGCGCGCACCTGGGCAAGGCCACGCTGACCGGCTGCGACCTGCGCGGCAGTGACCTCACCGCGCTCGACCCGACCGGTGTGGCGCTGGCCGGCGCCCGGATCAACCCGGAGCAGGCCATCGTGGTCGCCCAGGCCCTCGGCTTCGAGGTCGTCCCGTAATGGTCGCCCGGGGACCTACGACTCGTGCTTTTCCCCGGACGCCGATGTCGTCCAGAGCGCCGAGATCGGCAAGCAGGTGAGTCCAGGGCCGAAGCTAAGTGACTCGCTGCCCGCATAGAGAACGAATCCGGCCCGGAACCGAGCCCCGAGCCGTCGCTGCAACAACTTGAGCCCTCTGAAATCGTCCGCCCGAACGGTCTCGGCGGCCTTGACCTCGACGCCGATGACGCGACCGGCGTTGTCCTCGAGCACTCCGTCGACCTCGAACTGGTCCCGGTCTCGGTAGTGGAAGAGTCGGGCGGACGTCTGTGCCCAGGTGAGCTGACGGGCAAGCTCACTCAGCACGAAGTTCTCCAGTAACCCACCGACCGGCCCGTCGCTCAGTGATCCGGTGAGGGAATGTGCGAGTCCCGAGTCGACGAAAACCAGCTTGGGTGTGGCGACCGCTCGGGTGGTGACGTTCGCGGACCACGCGGGAATCGACCGAACGAGAAATACGGTCTCCAGGATATTGACGTACGAACGCACGGTCGGCGCTGACACGGACATCTCGGATGCCAGCCGACTCAGGTTGAGCAGGCCTGCGGTCTGTCCTGCCAGGAGGGAGAGCAGCCGACGCATGTCACTTGCCTGCTCGATGTGTGCGACCTGCTTCACATCGCGGGCGATCAGATCGGCGACATAGCCCTCGAAGAACCGCTGCCTACGGCGGGGCGTCTCCCGCCGTACAGCTTCCGGATAGCCGCCTCGGGTTGCCCGGTCCAGATAGTCCTTGCGGCGAAGCCCGATGGAATCGCTTCGGAGGTCGCCACCCAACGCGAACGCAGCGTCAACGAAGCCGTCGTCCGATCCGTCGATCTCGCCCTGCGACAGGGGCCATAGTTCAATCGTCTCGGAACGTCCGGGCAGGGCGTCCGGCAGGCTGCGGAGTGCGAGCAGGCGAGCCGAGCCGGTCAGCAGGAACCGGCCGGGCCGGGGCTCGCGGTCAACCAGGTTCTTGATTGCCAGCCACAGGTCCGGGACGCGCTGAACCTCGTCGATCAACATAAGGCCATCGTGGCGGATGAAGCGCACCGGATCCTCGGCGGCCGCGGCCCGGATCACCGGATCGTCGAGGAAGCGTGCGACTCCGTCGCCAGAGTTGCGCAGGACAAGTTCCGCCAGTGTGCTCTTACCTACCTGCCGGGCTCCGTTGATGACCACGACGCGGGTGTCGGTCAAGGCGTCCAGTACCAGTTGGTCGGCTCTTCTTGGTACGTATTCACCCGCTTTGCGCATAGGGAAAGCTTAGCACGAGCTTTGCGTCTGCCGAGAGTGGTACTTTAGATCTGCCGAAGAACGATCTTTGAATCTGCCGAGATCTTCAGGCATCGACGTCGACCGGCCAGGGCGGAACTGCTGCTACAGAGCCTCGCCGGGGGCGAGGTAGCGGTAGCGGTCGCCGATCTCCTCGGCGAACCAACCGTTCACGCTGGCGAGACCGCGATGATTGACCTGCGCGTCGTGGATGGCGAACACCCGCACCGGGTCGACGGCCCGGACGAAGTCGATCGCCTCGGCCAGCTTGAGCCAGGACGCCTGGGCCGGCACCAGCAGCGTCTCGACCGGCTGACCCGGTACGTGCAGCGAGTCGCCCGGGTGGTAGACCGCCTCCTCGACCAGGTAACCCAGGTTCGCGCAGTCCGGCTGGCCGGCGTAGATCGTCGCGTGCCGCCCGCCGGTGGCGCGTACCCGGAAGCCGGCGGCGGTGAACTCCTGCCCGGCGGACACCTCGGTCACCGCCAGCCCGGGCAGGTCGGCCCCGGCCGGCGCGTGCACCGGCACGCCGAGTCCGGCCAGCCGCAGCACGTCGACGTGGTCGGCGTGCTCGTGGGTCACCAGCACCGCGTCCGCGCCGGCCAGCGCGGCCGGCTCGCTCCACGTACCCGGGTCGACGACGAGCACCCGCCCGCCGGCCTCGACGCGTACGCAGGAGTGGGTGTACTTGGTGATCCGCATGGTCCGCACCGTATCCCGGTCCCGTGCCGCCCGGTCGGGCAACCGCCTGAGCGGGCGGCGGCTGGGACGTCGCGGGCCGACCGGCTGTGCCACCATGCTGAGCCATGACCTACCGTTGTGAGCGAGTGAGCACTGGTGCACCCAACCGCTCGCAGTCCGGCGTTACCACCGGACGCTCCTCGTCTCACCCGCTCACGCGGTGCGAGGTTGACGCTTCACCGACCACAGCCAGCAAAGAGCACTGGTCCTACAGGTCTCCACGTCCGTTCGACCCCCAAGGGATCCGGCTCCCGAGGCACTCCCGGTACCGAACACACCAACGCGTTTAACCTGCCGCCGCAGCCGTCCCTGCATGTCGGACCGGCTTGGCTTTCGCCCGTCCGACGGCAACACTCTATCACCAGAGCACTCCGGAGCGTGTCTATGCCTACTCCACCGCCATCAGCTGCCTACCCCTACGTTCCCGCCGGCAACCCGATGCCGATGGCCTACCCGCAGCCGGTGCCGCTGCCACCCGGCGCCGGCTGCCTCGTCGTCACGGTCAACCGAGGGCCGTACATCGTGCCGGCGCCCTCGACCACCAAGCTGAAGATCGACGGTCAGCAGGTGGCGATCGCCGGCCCCGGCACCTGGTACATCCCGCTGCCGGCCGGCCCGCACGACGTCCGGTACACCGACATCTTCGGCATCCCGATGATCACCACCCACGGCGTCACCGTCCAGCCGGGCGCCGCCTGCCAGCTCAGGTTCGACTTCGGCGTCTGGCGCAACCGGGCGTACGACGGGCAGGGCACCGACGTGACGAAGTTCGGCCTGTGGTCGAACTACCTGATCATGCTGATCACGATCGGCGTGATCGGGCTGGTCTGTTGCGGCGGTGCGGGACTGCTGACCGCCCTCGACTCCTGACGGTCCCGCGTCACCCGTCACCCGTCACCCGTCACGCGTCGCCCCGGCCACGACGCCCTGTTCCCAGGCCCAGGCGGCGATCTCGACCCGGTTGCGCACCCCGAGCTTGGTCTGAATACCGGAGACGTGGCTCTTCACCGTGCTCAGCGAGATGAACAGTTCGGCGCCGATCTCCTGGTTGGTGCGGCCCCGGGCGACCGCCCGCACCACCTCCAGTTCCCGCTCCGACAACGGCCGCACCGGCTTCCGCGCGCCGGGAGCCGATCCGGGCCGGCCGACGGCGGTCAGCCGGGTGAGCAGCCGTACCGTGACCGAGGGCGAGACCAGCGCGTCGCCGGCCTTCGCGGCCCGGACCGCCTCCACCAGCAGGGCCGGGCCGGCGTCCTTGAGCAGGAACCCGACCGCGCCGCCGCGCAGCGCGCCGTAGACGTACTCGTCCAGGTCGAAGGTGGTCACCACGACCACCCGGAGCGGCTCGGGGACGCCCGGCCCGGCGAGCGCCCGGGTCACCGCCAGACCGTCCAGCCGGGGCATCCGGATGTCCACCAGGCACACGTCCGGCCGCAGCCGCCGGGCCAGCTCGATCGCCTCGACGCCGTCGGACGCCTCGGCGACCACCTCGATGTCGGGTTGGTCCGCCAGGATGAGCCGCAGACCGCTGCGTACCATCGCCTGGTCGTCGGCGATCAGGACCCGGATGCTCACCGCCGCACCACCGCTGCCGGCACCGGGGGCGGGCCGGCGTCCGGCGTCGGCGCGGGCAGGACCGCCAGCACCGACCAGCCGACGTCGACGCGCGGACCGGCGTGCAGGGTCCCGCCGAGGGACTCGACCCGCTCGCGCATCCCGACCAGGCCGTAACCGGACCGGTGGTGCGGCAGCCGGGGCGGGCCCGACGGTCCGTCGTCGGTCACCTCGATCCGCACCGTCCGGCCGTCGTCGACCACGTCGACGCTCACCGTACGGGCCTGCGCGGCGTGCCGGGCCACGTTGGTCAGCGCCTCCTGGACCACCCGGTACACCGTGCCGGCCACCTCGGGCGGCCACGATGCCTCGCTGTCGGGCGTCCGCAGGCGTACCGCCGGACCGGCGCGGCCCGCGAAGCGGGCGACCAGGTCGTCGAGCCGCTCCGGCCCGGGCGTCGCGGGGGCCGCGTCGGCGGCGTCCCGCAGCAGGCCGACCACGCGGCGCATCGCCGCCAGGGCCTCGGCTCCGGCCGCCTCGATCTCGGCCAGGCTGCCGTCCAGCCGGTCCGGGTGCCGGCGGGCGACGATCCGGGCGGCCTGGGTCTGCACCACGATGCCGGTGACGTGGTGCGCGACCACGTCGTGCAGTTCGCGGGCAAGATCGAGGCGGACGTCCCGGCGTACCCGCTCGGCGGTGGACCGGCGGCGGGCCGCCAGCGCCCGCGACGCCAGCCCGACCGCGACGGCGGCGGACCAGGCGACGGCGTTCCACACCGTCGCCCGGGTGAGCGCGGCGGAGGTGGGGTGGGCGGGCAGCAGCCGGGTCGCGGCGACCACCAGCAGCCCGGCGGTGGCGACCGCGCCGGCCGGCGCCGCGGGCAGCGTCCGGACCGCCGACGCGAGCAGCACGGCCAGCCCCAGGGCCATCGCCGGACCCGGCTCGGCCGGCAGCCCGGCGGCCCAGGCGGCCACGACCGAGGCCGCCGCCACCGCCAGGCCCGCGACGGCCGTGCCGAACCGGTGCCGGTGTCGCAACACCGCCAGTACGCACACCGACGCGCCGGTCACACAGCCGAACAGCCAGTAGCTCCCGCCCCAGCTGGTCGCCAGCGCGACGGCGGTGCCGGCGAGCACGACGACGAGCCCGACGGCGAGCCCCGCGTCGGCCACCCAGGCGCCCCGCCCCCGACTGGTCACGGAGCCAGGCTACGAGGTCACCCGCCCCGCCGAACCGGCCGAAAGTACGGCCTCAGCCGAGTCGGGTGGTGACGGCGCGCATCCGGTGTCCGGCGTCGGCCGTCACCGGTTCGCCGTGCCCGAAGCAGGCGACCTCGACGTCCAGGGCGGCCAGCCGACGGAACGACTCCAGCGCGGCGGCCCGGTCGACGTTGAACAGACCGGGGAAGACCGGTGCCTCCGGGTCCCTGGACCGGGGGTCCCGGACCGCGATGTCGCCGGTGAACAGCACCTTCCAGTCCGGCAGGTACAGGGCGATGCTGCCCGCCGTGTGCCCGGGTACGGCGTGCACCACGGCGCCCTCGCCGATGTCGAGCACGTCGCCGTGGTCGACCTCGCGGTCCACCCGGACCGGGATCGGCGGGGTGCCCGCCAGAGCGTCGTTCACCTCGGTGTAGATGGGCCGTTCGAAGTCGGTGAGGTCCGGCTCGGGCATGACGGCCTCGCCCCGGATGGCCGGCGCGTCGGCCCGGTGGGCGATCACCTCCACCGCACCCCAGGTGGCGATGTCGGCGGCGCCGCCGACGTGGTCGAGATGCCCGTGGGTGAGCACGAGCCGGCGTACCGCCGAGGGCTCCTCGCCGATGCTCCGGATCCCCTCGGCAATCGCCAGGCCGCTGCCCGGGATGCCGGAGTCGACCAAGGTCAGCCCGTCCGGGTCCCGCCACAGGTAGACGTGCCCGGTAGGGAAGCGAAAGAAGTACAGGTTCGCGGTGAGTTGTACGACCTCCATGGCTGCACGCTACGCAACGGCGGCGGGCGAGCGGTGACACACCGCGCAGGCGGCGCGTCGACGGGTTGCGGCGCCTGGGCAGGATGGGCCACGTGGATCCCAGCACCCTGACCGAGCCGGAACGACAACTCTGGGATGCCTTTCCCCGCCGGGAACTGGTCGACCTGACCGGCCGCGAGGACCGGCGGATCCGGGCCGACGTCATCCGTACCCTGCTGCTCGGCGCGCAGCCGGACGTGCCGGGGGAGTTGGCCGCGCTGGTGCTGACGGGCGCGGCGGTGACCGGCAAGCTGGACCTGTCGTACGCGGAGGTCCGCTATCCGATGCGGATGGCCGGCTGCTGCTCGACGGTGCCCGGCTCTCCGGCGCCCCGGTGCCGCTGGACGCCGGCCTGGTCCAGGTCGGCCACGACATCCACGCCGAGCCGGGCTTCCGCTGCGACGGCGAGATGCGTCTGAACAACGCGGACGTACGCGGTTCGGTGAAGCTGCGCGGCGCTCACCTGAACTGCCCGGACGGCCGGGCACTGCTGGCCGTGAACCTCACCGTCGGGTCGGCGGTGAGCTGCTGCGAGGGGTTCACCGCCACCGGCCGGATCAACCTGTCCTTCGCCACCGTGACCCGGCAGGTCTGCTTCGAACGGGCGCGGCTGGTCAACCGCGCCGGGCCGGCGCTGTCGCTGCGGCACCTGCGGACCAACGAGCTGGTGCTGCGGCCGGCCGGCCGGATCGAAGGGCGGCTCGCGGTCACCCGGTCGCTCACCCGCATGTAGCCGGAACGTGTGCGACGTCGTCGGGCCCGGCCGGCCTATTCGGCGGCGCCGGGCCGGTCGTCGGCCAGCAGGGACCAGACCTGGGTGTCGTACCAGCGGTCCCGGTAGCGGAAGTTGTCCCGCAGCGTGCCGTCCAGTCGCATGCCGAGCCGCCGGGCGACGTTGCTGCTGCGGACGTTCTCCGGCGAGGTGAGCCACTCGATGCGGTGCATGCCGCGTTCCCGGAACGCCCAGTCGATCATGAGCTGGGCGGCGGCGGTGATCAGGCCGTGTCCGGTGCCGGCGGCCTCCAGCCAGCAGCCGATCTCGCAGATCCCGGTGGTGGTGTCGAAGGCGACGAACATGGTGCCGCCGACCAGGGTGCCGTCCAGCCAGATGCCGTACAGCCGGGCGGCGTCGCGGGCCTGCTTGTCCGCGTACCGCTGGAGGGTGGCGCGGGCCGAGTCGAGGTCGGTGCTGAAGGTGGCCCACGGGATCCACGGGTCGACGTCGGGCCGGGCCCGGTCGATGTGGGCCAGGAACTCCTCGGCCTGCCACGGTTCGAGCGGGCGGAGCTGGGCGCGCTCGGTGAGCTGGATGGCGAACATGGTGACCCCCGTCGTCGATCTGCGCGTCTGACCCTATCCGGTCCGGCGGACATGATCGGCCGGACGAGATCGTCAACTCCGGGTTGACGATCCGGCGACGTCAACCTAGAGTTGACGCATGACCGAACCCATGCGGATGACCGGCGACATCAAGCTCGACGACCTGATCGCCGGCATCAAGAAGGCCCACTCCCAGCCGCTCGACCAGCTCTCCGACGCAGTCCTGCTGGCCGACCACATCGGCGAGATCGCCGACCACCTGATCGGCCACTTCGTCGACCAGGCCCGCCGCTCCGGCGCCTCCTGGACGGAGATCGGCCGGAGCATGGGCGTGACCAAGCAGGCCGCCCAGAAACGGTTCATGCCGAAGAGCCCCGGCGAGGCGTCCGACCTGGACGCGAGCCAGGGCTTCAGCCGCTACACCGAGCGGGCCCGGCGCGTCATCGTCGTGGCGCAGAACGAGGCACGGGCCCGCGGCAGCGTCGAGATCGGCCCCCCGCACCTGGTGCTGGGCCTGCTCGCCGAGCCCGAGGCGATCGCCGCGAAGGTCATCGTCGACCAGGGCGTACCGCTGGAGCGGTTGCGCGGGGCCGCGGAGGCGGCCGTGCCGGCCCCGACCGGTGCGGAGATCCCGGCGCTGATCCCGTTCGACGCGCGGGCCCGCAAGGCGCTGGAGCTGACCTTCCGGGAGGCGTTGCGGCTGGGCCACAACTACGTCGGCACCGAGCACATCCTGCTCGCCCTGCTGGAGCAGGAGGCCGGCGACGGGCTGCTCACCGGCCTCGGCATCGACAAGGCCGCCGCCGAGGAGAAGATCGTCGCCATCCTCGCCGCCGTCGTGGCCGCCCGTACCGAACCGGCGGAGTGACCCGGGTACAGCACCGGCCGCCGGTCGGTGCCGTACCCGTCATGACGTCGCGGCCCGGCGGTGAGGCCCGGCCGCCGGTCCGACCGGCCGGTCAGGCCGGGCGGAAGTAGTGCGCCACCATGTACGCGGTGGTCTGCAGGCCGATGGCGGCCCCCTGCGTGTCGGCGGTACGGGTGTGGATGCCGCCCCAGACCCGGGCGTCGGTGACCTCGGTCAGCGCCTGGGTGAAGCCGCGGAAGTACCGCCGTGAACCGGAATCCGCGCTGTACGCGCTGAACGCGATGTCGTCCCGGCCGAAGAAGTACGCCAGCGCCGACATGACCGCGCCGCTGTCGCAGGTGTGCCCGGACGTGTAGTCGGGGTGCGCCGGGGTGACCAGCAGCGGTGTCCAGTTCGGGTCCGGCGCGGTGGCCGGGTTGCCGTCGGTGTCGCCCAGCCGGATCGCGGTGACCGGCCGCCAGCGGTTCCACGCGGCCTTCTCGTTGAAGCAGGCGATCACCGCGTCCACCTCGGCCAGGTCGGCCATCGCGAACATCCGGGCGGCCCGTACGACGTCCAGCCGTTGGGTGGTCACCAGCTGACGCTTGATCTCCCATTCGGCCAGTCGCCGGTCGTGCCACCAGATCGCGGCGTCGGTCTGGTCCGCGGTGCGGGCCGTGCTGGTCGCCGAGCCCACGGCCTTCACCTCGGTGTAGTCCCGGGCGTACTGCGCGCTGGTCAGCGCCGGCGGCCCGGCGGTCCGGAACATCGACGCGCGGGGGAGCAGGAACGGCTTCATCCGTCCCACCCAGGCGGTCTCGTTGCCGTACGTCGGCGGGGTGGGGCGCCACTGGCCGGGCAGGGTGCCGACCGGGAAGGTCTGCGACCCGAACGATCCGTCGCCGCGCCGGGCGTCGATCATGGCGGCGGCGGCCCGGGCGCCGACCGCGACGCCCCCGCGTTCGGCCGGGCCGTCCGGCACGGCGGCCAGCGACCGGTCGTACCGGGCCCGCAGGTCGTCGTGCTGGGCCGGGAAGAGCGAGTCGAGCACCTGGTACGCCGCGGTCGCGACGGCCGCGTCGACCGACTCCGACCCGTCGGCCGGCGGCGCCACCAGGTACGGCTGGTACGGCCGGCCGGCGATGGCGTTGACCGCGTCGAAGATCGCCCCGTGCACCATCGCGGCGCCCCGGGACTGGATCTGTGGCGGCTGGCGGGCGACGTCCCAGATCGCCGTCTCGGCGGCGACGTCCCAGTCGAGGATGCTTGCCGGTGACGCGCCCGCGACGGCGGCCCCGGCGGGTGACGGCGCGTACCCGAGCGGCACGCCGGCGGCGAGCACCGCGGCCACGGCGGCACCCACCGCGCGGTGAACCGTTCGACCTCTGCTGATCACGACTTCTCCCCTTCATGGTCAACGTTCGACTGTTACTCCATGTGATGACACTGTTCCGTTCCGGGGACGGCGACTGTAGAGAGCTGTCGCAACACGGACCGTTGATCGGGCCGACGCGGTGTCGGGTCACCGCGGCCGGCGCGACCCGGCCGAGCAGGGCTGGGAGCGCTCCAGTGTGGAGGACCACTACGCTGTCCGGACGACGTTCGCTGTCAGCACGCTTCCTGGGGAGGTCGCCGTGGGGGTCCAGTCCCGACCGGACGAGTTGGGCGGTTCGCCGTTGCGCCGGCTCGACACCTCGGTGATGCATCCGGCCCGGCGGTACAACTACTGGCTGGGCGGCAAGGACAACTTCGCCGCCGACCGGGAGTCCGCCGAGCAGATCGCGTCGGTCTATCCGGCGGTCCGGACCGCGGCCCGGGAGAACCGCGCCTTCCTGCGCCGGGCGGTGCGGTTCCTGGTCGAGGAGGCGGGGGTCCGGCAGTTCCTCGACGTCGGCACCGGCATCCCGAGTGCGGACAACACCCACGAGGTGGCCCAGGCGTTGGCACCGGAGGCCCGGATCGTCTACGTCGACAACGACCCGATGGTGCTGGTGCACGCCCGCGCGTTGCTGACCAGCTCCAGCGCCGGTGCCACCGCCTACCTGGACGCCGACCTGCGCGACCCGACCGGCATCCTGGAGCACCCCGACCTGCGCGAGATGCTGGATCTGGACCGGCCGGTGGCGTTGATGCTGATCGCCGTCGTGCACTTCATGTCCGACGAGGACCGTCCGTACGACCTGGTGGCCCGGCTGCTGGACGCGTTGCCGTCCGGCAGTTACCTGGCGATGACCCACTTCACCGCCGACCTGCTGCCGCGGGAGGTGGTGGAGCGGTCGGCGGCGGCCGTCGCCGCCGGGCACTACAAGCCGGACGGTACGGCGCGGAGCCGGGCGGAGGTCGGCCGGTTCGTCGCCGGCCTGGACCTGGTCGAGCCCGGGATCGTGCCGGTCGCGGAGTGGCGCCCGGAGGTGCCGGCGGAGCAGCGGCCGGCGCGCGCCGACGCGTCGATCTACGGCCTGGTGGCCCGCAAGCCCTGACGTCGTACGGGACGCCGGGTCCGCCCTGGTTGACAAGCGGCGGGCGCGGTGCTGGCATGGACACGCGCGACATCGCCGGGCATGGATGGGCAAAGCCATGACCACTGAACGCTGCCCGGAAGGCCTGCCATGACCACCATCGTCCCGCGACCACGTGCCCGTCTGCTCGCCGTACTGGCCGGATGGGCGGTGCTGCTGCTGGCCGCGACGCAACTGCCGGCGTACGCCCTGGCACCGGTCGACCCGCCGGCACCGGTCACCGGCAACGCCACCTACTTCGACGGACTCGGCTCGCCGTACGGCGGGTGCGGGTTGCCGCAGTCCGAGTTGGACTCCCCGGACTTCGTCGCGCTGAACGTCTACAACCTGCCGGGCGACTACAGCTCCTTCCCGGCCCGACCGATGCCGCCGGACCAGGCCGCCAAGATCGGGGCGTGGGACAACGGCCACAACTGTGGCCGGTTCGTGCAGGTCAGCATCGGTGACTACTGCACCGGCCTGAACGACGGCGCGGCCGGGCAGCCGTTCTGCCGCAACGGTTCCTGGGTGGCCGACGGCTACAACGGGGCGACCCTGACCATGGTGGTGGCGGACAGCTGCGGCGACCCGAACGCCTGGTGCCGGGACGACCCGTACCACCTCGACCTGTCCAAGGCGTCGCTCAACCGGTTCGCCCGCAACGGGACCCCGGTCGGTGACCTGTACCCGAACCACTGGGGCAACCGGCACGTCTCCTGGTCGTACGTGCCGGCGCCCGGTTACACCGGTGACATCCGGATCGGCTTCCTGCAGGGCGCCCAGCCGTACTGGCCGGCGATCGCCGTGTCGCACCTGGCCAACGGCATCCACGGGGTGGAGTACCTGGCGAACGGTGCCTGGCAGGCGGCGACCATGAACGGTGACATGGGCCAGTCGTACGTCCTCGGCGCCACCACCTCGGGCGGCAGCCAGTTCGAGATCCGGGTCCGGGACGTGACCGGCCAACTCGTCAACGGCGGCCGGAGCTACCGGTTCGGGCTGCCGGCCTCCTGCGGCGGGCGGTGCTCCGCGGCGTACACGTCGGTCAGCTACACCACGTCGGACGGCGGCGGACCGACCCCGACGCCGACCGCGACGGGCTCACCCGGCCCGACCCCGACCACGCCCGCGCCGACCACCCCCGCGCCCACGACGCCCGCGCCGACCACGCCGGCTCCCGGTGGCGGCTGCACCGCCCGGTACGCGGTGACCGGATCCTGGTCCGGCGGCTTCCAGGCCGAGGTGACGGTCACCAACGCGGGGGCCGCCACCACCGGCTGGACCACCGATTTCAGCTTCCCCGGCGGGCAGCGGATCGCCAGTTCGTGGAACGCCACGGTCAGCCAGACCGGGCAACAGGTGACCGCCACCAACGCCGCCTACAACGGGAGGCTCGCCCCCGGCGCCAGCACCAGCTGGGGCCTGGTGGGCACCGGGGACGCCGGCTCCCCACCGGCGGTGACCTGCACGGCCCGCTGACCCGGCTCGGCAACCGCGGCGCCGGTCCCGGCCGGGCACGCCGCGCTCTTCGGGCCGGCAAAGGACAGGTGCGAACAGGGGAAGTCGGCCCCGCCCGGCAGCGGACGGGGCCGACTTCCGTCGTGCGGTCAGGAGGAACAGATCGCGTACGCGGTGATGAACCAGTTGCCGGCGAACGCCGTGTTCTCCGCTCCGGTCACGATGACCGACGTGAGGTTCAGCACCGGGGTCAGGTCGTCGACGACCACGGCGCCGAGCGCACCGGTGATCTCGGCGCCGGTGCCGTGCACCCGGGTGCCGGCCGGGCAGGTCGCGATGGTCGTCTTCGGGGAGAGCGAGTTCGTCGCGGTGTTCACCGCCACCCGGGTCATCGTGGCCGCCGGGTTGCCGCAGATGGCGTACCCGGTGACGTTCCAGACCCCGGCGAACGCGACCCGTTCGGTCCCGGTCACCGTGGCGCCGGTGAGCCCGACGTTCGGGATCAGGTCGTCCAGCACCACGATCCCGGTCCCGCCGTTGATCGAGGCGCCCAGGCCGTAGAGCCGCAGGCCGGTCGGGCAGCCGGCGAAGACGGACTTCGAGTTGACCGAGTTGGTGGCGCTGGTGAAGAAGACCCGTTGCAGGTTCAGCGTCGGCAGGCCGCAGACGGCGTACACGGTCAACTGCCAGTTGCCGGCGAACGCGCCGACCTCGACGGCGGTGGCGAAGACGCTGGTCAGCGTGACGTTCGGCACCAGATCGTCGATCATCACCGCGCCGTTGGCGCCGGTGATCTCGGCACCGGTGCCGTAGACCTGCCGGCCGACCGGGCAGGCGACCGCGACGCTCTTGTTCACCGAGCTGAACCCGGTGGACGCCGCGACCCGGAAGGGGGCGGCGACCTGCGCGCCGACGTCGGCTCGGGCCGGCGCCACCCCGCTGAGCACCGTCGCGGCCAGGGCCAGGGCGATCGTCGCCGGGCCCGTCCGGCGCCAGCGCCGGAATCTGCTGTTGTCCATCGGTAGGGACTCCCTTCACGGCTCACCACCGTCAGTCGATGGCGATGCCGGTCCAGCCTCACCACGGCGGTCCGGATCGGATCCGGGTCGCGTCACGGTTGGTTGTGGGAGCGCTCCGCCGACCGGTGCGGCGGCGGGTGACTGCTGTCGGCTGACCGACTTTGACCTGGTAGCGGCGTCTTTCGCCGGACATTCTGGCGCCGGGCGGGAGCGGCGGGTGACGGGAAGAGACGCCGGTCCACGGGAGGAGCCCGCCGATGCCGCCGATGCCCGATCCGCCGTTGGGCCGGCCCTGCACCCTGGTCACGGCGGCCGCCGGCTACGGCAAGACGGCGACGGTCCGCCGGCTGCTGCGCGGTGCGCAGACCCACTGGTACGACCGCGCGGACGTCGCGTACCTGGTCGGGCCGCTGCTGGACGACCCCGCTGCCCTGGCCGCGACGCTGCGCCGGACGGTGCCGCCGGAACCGGTGCGGCGGCCGATCTGGCTGGTGCTCGACGACCTGCCCCGGTTGCCCGCCGACCGCCTCGGTCGCCTGCTGCAGGCGGCCGCCCGGCTGCCCGACGGGCTGCGCCTGGTGCTGCTGACCCGGCATCCGCCCGCCCCGCATGTCATCGGCGGCTGGCGACGCCGGGGTCTGCTGGACGTCCGTGGACCGGGTGATCTCGCGTTGACCCGGGACGGGATCATGACCCTGCTCGCCGGCCGGGTCGAGTGGTCGGAACCGGCGCTCGTGGACCGGGTGGCCGCCGTCACCGCGGGCTGGCCGGCGCTGGTGCGGCTGCTCGTGCGGTCCGGTCCGGCCGGGTGGCCCGTCCTCGACGGGTCCGGCCCCGGCCGGCCGCCCGCCGTCGGGTCGCCGGTGGCGGCCTTCCTGCTCGACGAGGTACTGCCGGAACTGCCCGCCGGGACCCGCCGGATTCTCCGCCGGGCCGTCCACCTCGATCCGGTGCACGCCGAACTGCTCGGCGGTGCGGCCGGGCGGACCGGACCGGAACTGCGTCGGTTGGCCGATATCGGACTGCTGCTGCGGGACTCCGCAGACGACGCCCGCTACCGCCCGGTCCCGCTGGTCGCGGCGGTGCTCCGCCGGCACCTCCCGCTTCCGCCGGGACAACAACCCGGCCTGCACCGGCGGGCCGCCGACTGGTACGTCCGGCACGGCCTGCCCGAGGCGGCACTGCACGCCTACCGGTCGGCCGGTGACCCCGTCGGCACCGCCCGGCTGCTCGAACACTCCGGCGCCGACCTGCTGCGGACCGGTGCGGCCGGGACGGTGCTGACCGTCGTACCGGGGTTGCCCGTCGGCCTGCGGTCGGCCCGGCTGCGCCGGCTGCGGGCGGACGCCCGGCGGATCACCGGTGACTGGGCCGGCGCGGTCGCCGACTACCGGGAACTGGCCGACCCGGACCGGCCGCTGGAACCGGCGCTGGCCTGGCGGCTGTGCCTGGTCCACTATCTGCGCGGCGCCCCGCACGAGGCGCTGGCGGCGTTCGCCGAGACGACCGTGGACGGGTCCGCCGACCACCGGCACGCCGAGGCGGCGCTGCTCGGATGGGCGGCCCTGGCGTACGGGGCCACCGGTGACGCCGCCGCCTGCGCGCAGGTGGCGGCCCGCGCCCGGGCCGCGGCCCCACCGGTCGAGGCCGGTCCGGCGTACGGCACCGGCCCGCCGGCCGGCGACGGCCCGGTGGACCGGGTCGGGGCGCCGGACGGACCCCCGGCGGCCGTGGTGCACGCGGTCGTCGAGGTGGCGGCGAGCCTCGCGGCCAAGCTGGCCGGCGACCGGTCTGCGGTGATCGGGCACCTCGGCGCCGCGCTCCGGCTGGTCCGGACGGCGGCCGACCCGGCACTGGAGGCGTGGATCCGGGTGCACCACTCGGCCGTGCTGTCCGACGCGGCCCGGTACGCCGAGGCGGCGGGCGAGGCCGACCTCGCCGTCGAGTTGGCCGGTACGGTCGGCCACCAGCCGGTGCTGGCGCTCGCCCTCGCCGCGGCGGGCACCGCGTTGGCCCGTACCGGTCGGCTGGACGAGGCGACGTCCCGGTACGAGCAGAGCATCTCGCTGTGCCAGCGGATCGGCTCGCAGCAGGTGGCCTTCCCGCTGGTCCGACTCGGCGACCTGCACCTGCTGCGCGGGCGGGTGAGCCTGGCCCGGGCCGCGTACGAGGAGGCGGTCCGGATCGCCGAGGCGTACCGCAACGTCCGCGCGCTGGTGCCGGCCCTGGCCGGGCTGGCCCGGGTGGTCGCCGAGCGGGACCCGCGGGCCGCCCGCGCGCTGGCCGAGCGGGCCGTCGAACTGGCCCGCGGCCCCGACCTCACGGCGGCCCGGTGCGCCCTGGGTCGGGCGCTGCTGGCGGCAGCCGACCCGGCCGGCGCGGTCCGGGTCGCCGAGCACGCGGCCGACCAGGCCCGCCGGCATCACGACCCGGCGGGCCTGGCCGAGGCGCTGCGGCTGTGCGCCACCGGTACGGACGACCCCCGGCTGGCCCGGGCCGCCCTGGTCGAGGCGGTGGCGATCCTGCGCGCGGCGCAGGCCCCGGTGGACGTGGACCAGGTGATCGTGCAGTTGGGCCGGCGCCCCGGGGCGAGTACCGCCGAGCGGGTGGAGGCGCGGGTGGCGGCCGACCGGCTGGCCGCCGTCGGCGTACCGGTGTCCGAGTCCGGCCCGGCGGACGCGGTGGTGATCCACACCCTGGGCCGGTTCGAGGTGCTGGTCGGCGGCGAGCCGGTGCCGGAGCCGGCCTGGCAGTCCCGCAAGGCCCGGCACCTGCTGCGGATCCTGGTCACCCGGCGCGGCCGACCGGCCGGTCGGGAGGAACTGGCCGAACTGCTCTGGCCGGGCTCGGACCCGGACCGGGCCCGGCACCGCCTCTCGGTGCTGCTGTCCACCCTGCGGGCGGTGCTCGACCCGCGGCGCCGGGCCCCGGCCGACCGGTACGTGCTCAGCAGCCGGACCGCCGTGGCGCTCGACCTGGAGAACCTGCACCTGGACGTCGAGCTGTTCCGCGGCGAGGCGGTCCACGGCCTGCGGTTGTTCGACCAGGGCGAGTCGGACGCCGCGCGCGGCGCACTGGTGCTGGCCGAGCGGCGGTACCGGGGCGACTTCCTGCTGGACCAGCCGTACGACGACTGGGCGGTGCCGGTCCGCGACGAGGCGCGCCGGTTGTACCTGCGGGTGGTGCTGGCGCTGGCCGCCATCGCCCGGCGCCGGAACGACCTGGAGGAGGCCGCCGAGCACCTGCGGCGGGCGCTGCGGACCGAGCCGTACGACGAGGGGGCGCACCGGGAGCTGATAGCGGTGCTGACCGAGGCGGGTCGGCACGGCGAGGCCGAGCAGGCGTACGCCCGCTACGGCCGGGCGATGGCGGCGATCGGCGTGCCCCTCCGGCCGGTGTCGCGGCTCACCGTCGGGCCGGAATGAACCTTTTTCTGATATAAGCCGTTATCTGTCCATTTCGCCGTCGTGGACCGGCGTCGTTCGCGCGGGGTACGGGGCCTGGTCGCGCTGCTGGTCGGCGCGGCGATCGTGGTGGTGTCCGGCGAGCCGATCGCGGGCCCCGGAGACGGAGCGCGCGGCGCCGCCCGACCCGGGAGGTCCAGCGTCGCCGCGCTCCGGCCGTCTCCCACCCACGCAGCCGTACGGCGGTACGCCGGCGGGGACCTGGCTCGACCGACCCGGATCGGCCGCGTCGGCCTCGATGCGTTTCGTTCCCCGGTGAAGCGGGTCGGCAAACCTGCCGGACGGAAATCAGGTCGGTGTGTCACCCGGCCGGGACCAGCCGCCGGCCCCCTGCGGACGCGGGTTACCGTCACCGGGTGAGTCAGTCCGTTCGACGTTCCCTGCACGAGCAGAGCCGGCCCCGGGCACCCCGCGCGGCGGACCGGGTGGCCCCCTCCGGCCGGTCGCATCTGGTCGCGATCCACGACCACCTGCGGCAGGAACTGGTCCAGATCCGCGAGGCGGTCGAGGCGGTCGCCGCCGGTGCCGCCGACGCGGCCGCCGCCCGGTCGGTGATCAACGATCTGACCATGCGGCAGAACTACTGGTCGCTCGGTGCGTTCTGCGCCGGCTACTGCCGGGTGCTGGGCATCCACCACACCATCGAGGACGAGCGGATGTTCGCCGACCTGCGCCGGGCCGACGACGGCCTCGGCCCGGTCCTGGACCGGCTCAGCGAGGAGCACGAGGTGATCGCGGCGCTGCTCACCGACCTGGACGACGCGGTGGTCGCGCTGGTCGCGGACCCGGCCGCGCTGCCCGGCGTACGGCAGGCCGTCGACCGGCTCGCCGAGGCGCTGCTGTCGCACCTGACGTACGAGGAGGAGGAGCTGGTCGAGCCGATCGAGCGGCTCGGCCTGCTGATCTGAGGTATCCGGCCGGCGATGGCATGGACCGGGGCGGCCAGGGTAGGACAATTGCCATGAGTTCCGACCAACCCACCGCTCCGCTGCCGTCCGGGGCCCGGATGCCGTTGCTCGGCTTCGGCACCTGGCAGCTCACCGGCAACGCGGCGTACGACGCGGTGCTGGCCGCGCTGACCGCGGGCTACCGGCACATCGACACCGCCACCATGTACCGCAACGAGGACCAGGTCGGTCGGGCGGTGCGGGACAGCGGCGTACCCCGGGCGGACATCTTCATCACCACGAAGTGGCCACCGGAACGCGCCGGCCGGGTCCGCGAGACGCTCGCCGCGAGCCTGGCGGCGCTGGACACCGACTACGTCGACCTCTGGCTGGTGCACGCCCCGCCGCGCACCGACGACGTGGCGGTCTGGCGGGAGTTCATCGCCGCCCGCGACGAGGGACAGACCCGGTCGATCGGGGTGAGCAACTACGGTCTGGACCAGATCGACGCGCTGACCCGGGCGACCGGTGAGCTGCCGGCGGTCAACCAGATCCGGTGGAGCCCCACCCTGTACGACGCGAACCTGGCCGACGGGCACTCCGAACGCGGCGTGGTGCTGGAGGGCTACAGCGCCCTCAAGAACATCGACCTCGACGATCCGGTCCTGGTCCGGGTCGCCGACGCGCACGGGGTCACCCCGGCCCAGGTGGTGCTGCGCTGGCACCTCGACCACGGGTTCGTCGCGATCCCGAAGTCGGCCACGCCGGAGCGGATCCGGAGCAACCTCGACGTGTTCGGGTTCCGGCTGACCGACGAGCAGATCGCCGAGATCGACGCCCTGGAACGCTGACGCACCACGGTCGGTCGTCCCCCGACCCTGATATCGGTCAGTCGTACTCCTTCGCCAGCTCGGCGATCAGGTCGCGGGAGGCGGCCCGGTCCAGCGCCGCGTCCCGGACCGCGGACCAGACCGCCGCGTGCACCTCGACCTCCGCCGGTTTGTCCAGGTAGGACGCTCCGGTCAGGGCCTCCCGGTAGACCGTGGGCGGCTCGGTCTCCTGGCCGTCCCGGTCCGGGAACTCCAGCAGGGTGAACGGGCCGCCGGCCAGCGCACCGGGGTGCAGCCCGGCGTCCAACGGCAGCACCAGCACCGACACGTTGCGCCGCTCGCCCACCGTGTTGATCAGCCGGAGCTGCTCGGCCATCGCCGCCGGGTCCCGCAGCGGCCGGCGCAGCGCCGGTTCGTTCAGCACCACGTCCAGCCGTGGTGGCGCGGGGGCACGCCGACCCAGCAGTGCCTGCCGGCTGAGCCGGACGGCGACCGCGCGGGCCACCTCGTCGTCGGACAGTTCCGGGTGCGCGACACGGACGGTCTCGGTCGCGTACGCCTCGCTCTGCAGCAGCTCCGGCACCAGTTCCGGCTGGTACGTCCGCAGCCGGCTGGCCGCCGCCTCCAGCCCGATGTACAGCTCGAACCAGCCCGGGATCGCGTCGGAGTACGCCTGCCACCAGCCCCGTGCCCGGGTGTCCTTGGCCAGCGCCATCAGGCTCGCCGTGACGGCCTCGGTGGCACCGTAGACCCGGCACATCGCCTCGACGTCGAGCGACCGCATGGACACCATGCCGCCCTCGATGCGCCACAGCTTCGGGGTGGACCACTCCAGCGCGTCGGCCGCGGCCTTGACGGTAATCCGGGCGTCCTCCCGCAGTTGCCGCAGCCGCCGGCCGAGCTGTCTGCGCGGCACGGTGGAGCCGGCGTCGCTGACCACTGGCATCCCGCCACCCCCGACCCGAGTAATCGACTGATCTCGCTATGTAACCTCACTGAGCGCTGTCGGGCAATGACGATGATGGCAATTGGACACTCGCGGCGAAACGCCGGTCCGTCCGGACCTCTTGCGGTGCGGGCCTTCGCGCAGGTGAAGGGCGTTTCCGGACGTCAACTGTCCGAAATGGAGCGGATGCCGTGGTTCGCGGTGAACCACGGCATCCGGCCCGGTACCCCCTACCGGGCGATGCCGCCGCGCCGGGCCCGTGTGCCGGCACGGGCCGCGGCGCGGCGGAGCGACGGGCGGTCAGCCTCTCGTGCAGGCGCTGCCGTTCAGGCTGAAGCTGGTCGGCGAGGAGTATCCGCCGCTCAGCGTGCCCTGGTAGCCGAACGAGGCGGTTCCGCCAGGAGCGATCGTGCCGTTGTAGCCGATATTGCGGGCGGTTACGGAGGAGCCGCTCTGCGTCACGGTGGCGTTCCAGGAGTTCGTGATCTGCTGGCCGCCCGGCAGGTTGTAGTTCAGGGTCCAGCCGTTGATCGTGCCGGAACCGGTGTTGGTGATGGTGACGTCGGCGGTGAAGCCGTTGTTCCAGGAGTTCGCGGTGTAGGCCACCTTGCAGGCACCATTCCCGCTGGGCGGGGGCGTGGTGCTCGGGGGCGGGTTGTTGCCGCCACCGTTGACCGTGGCCGAGAAGCCGCTGACCGCCAGGCCGGTGCCGCCCTGCCAGGGCTCGAAGCCGGCCTGGATGCTGGTCAGGTACCAGTCGTTGGTGACCGCGCCGCGGTTGCGGGTGTCGTTCAGGAAGTCCAGCACGCTGAAGTTCAGGCTGGGGATCGGCGACGACGCGACGTAGGAGATGACGTTGTTCGAGCCGTTGCTACCGCGCCACACCTCCCAGCTGCGACCGGCCAGGTTGACGTTGCCGACCGGGGAGCCGATCGGCTGGATCGAACCCTGCCGGTTCAACCAGATCATGATCTCCATCTGGTTGACCCCGTCCTTCTTGGGCGACGGGTCCAGCCAGATGTCGTACGCCGCGTCGTAGATGGCGCCGCTGACGTAGGTGTAGTTGATGCTGCTGGTGGCGCTGCTGATCGACCCCAGTCGGATGGGCAGGTTGGTGCCCGGTGAGCAGTTCGTGTAGTGGCACCCGACGAAGATCGCCGGGTACGACACGGGCGCGCCGTTGGTGGGCGCCGACCCCTGCTGGGTGGTGATGCGGAAGCCGGAGTCGGTGGCGTTGATGCACTGCTGGGCGCTGGTGCCCCAGCGGTTGTTCATCACCACGTACCGGCCGCCGACCACGGTCGAGCCGTACTGCTCGCAGATCTGGGTGTCGGCGGCGGCGGGATTGGCGACGACCACGGCGACCAGTCCGCCGGCGGCGAGCAGCCCGGCCGCGAAGGCGGCCCGGAGGGTACGTCTCATGATGCTCCTCAGGTGTCGAAGCGGGGGTTGGGGAGCGGGCCGGGAGCGCTCCCATGGGGAACACATTTACATGTCTGAAAACTTGGCGCAACCGTTGTGACGGGCGGAAATTGATTCCGACCGATTCTTTCGCCTCCGGCGCGATCGGATCTACCGCAGGCCGGTAGCGGGGAGTAATGTCTTGCCTTCAACGCGTACCAAAATATCCTCCGGAGGCGTCATCCAGATGGCTGTGGTCTCCGCGAGTCGTCCGGCCGGCCGGCTGCGGATCCTGGTCGTCGGCGCGGGCATCGCCGGCCTGGCGGTCACCCGGGCCCTTCGGCTGGCCGGGTTCCGGCCGGAGGTCACCGAGCGGCTGCCGGCCGCCCGGGTCTGCGGACCGACCGGCATCTACCTGCCCGGCAACGCCGCCCGCGCGCTGCGGGAGATCGGGTTGGACGGTCCGGTCCGCCCGTTCGGCCAGGTCATCGGCCGGCAGCGCTTCCTGGACTCCGCCGGTCGGCAACTGTGCGAGGTGGACCTGGCCCGGTTGTGGTCGGGCGTGGGGGAGTGCCGGGCACTGCCCCGACCGGACCTGCACCGGGTGCTGCTGTCCGGCGCCGGCGGCGAGGTGCGGTACGGCACCGAGGTGCACCGGCTGGACCTCGCCGACGGTGCCGTCACGGTCACCTTCGGCGCGGGCGACCAGGCCGAGTACGACCTGGTCGTGGGCGCCGACGGGCGGCGCTCGTCGGTCCGTTTCCTGGCCGCCCTCGGCGGTCCGCCCCGACCGGTCGGCCAGGTCGTCTACCGCAGCGTGGTGAACGGTGGCCCGCGGGTCACCGACTGGACGTCACTGCTCGGCCAGCGGGCCGGCTTCATCATGATGCCGATGGGCGCCGGACGGCTCTACTGCTACGCCGACGAGGCCGCCACGACCGCTCCCGCCGACCCGGTGGCCCGGCTGCGGGAACTCTTCGGCGACTACGGCGGGCCGGTGCCCGAGGCGCTCGACGCGTTGGACCGGGTCCAGGTCGCGGTGGCCGACGAGGTCGAGTTGGGCCGCTGGTCCAGGGGGCGGGTGGTGCTGGTGGGTGACGCCGCCCACGCCACCGCGCCGACGCTGTCCGAGGGGGCCGCGATGGCGATCGAGGACGCCGTGGTGCTGGCCGCCGCGCTGCGCGCCACCGACACGGTGGGTGAGGCGCTGACCGCGTACGAGAGTCGCCGTCGTCCGCGTACCAAGTGGGTGCTGGACCGGACCCGGGACCGGGACCGGACCCGGGACGTGCCGCCGGCCCTGCGTGACCCGCTGCTGCGCGGCCGGGGCGGCCGGATCTTCCAGGAGCACTACCGGTTGCTGCTCGACCCGGCCTGACGGCGGCGGCGCCTCGTCCCGGCCTGACCGCGGCGACCGGACGGTGGCTGGTCTGTGTCACACGCGTCGATCCACCCACCCGCCGCCGGACCCCCCGCCGAAGAGGACTATTCTGCCTGCGAGGTACGCCCCGCAGATCATCAGCGTGCCGATGGGACTAACGAGAACCGGAGGCCACTCGTGACCACCGTCGCACCCAAGCCGATCGTGACCCGACCCTGGCCGGTCCGTCAACCGGTCAAGGGCTCGGCCGTCGCACGGCTGCTGCGTACGACGGACGCGAAGCAGATCGGGATCATGTACATGGTCACCGCCTTCGCGTTCTTCATGATCGGCGGCCTGATGGCCCTGCTGATGCGGGCCGAGCTCGCCCAGCCGGGGCTGCAGTTCCTGTCGCCGGAGCAGTACAACCAGCTGTTCACCATGCACGGCACGATCATGCTGCTGTTCTTCGCGACGCCGATCGTGTTCGCCTTCGCGAACTTCGTGACGCCGTTGCAGATCGGCGCCCCCGACGTGTCGTTCCCCCGGCTCAACAGCTTCGCCTACTGGCTGTACCTGTTCGGCGGGACGCTGGCCATGGGTGGCTTCCTCACCCCCGGTGGCGCCGCCGACTTCGGTTGGTTCGCGTACGCGCCGCTGAGCAGCGTGGAGCACTCGCCGGGAGTCGGCGGCAACATGTGGATCATCGGGTTGGTGATCTCCGGCCTCGGCACCATCCTCGGCGCGGTGAACATGATCACCACGATCCTGACCCTGCGCGCGCCGGGCATGACGATGTTCCGGATGCCGATCTTCACCTGGAACATCCTGATCACCAGCCTTCTGGTGATCATGGTCTTCCCGCTGCTGGCCGCGGCGCTGTTGGCGCTGGCCGCGGACCGGATCCTGGGTGCCCACGTCTTCGACCCGGCGACCAACGGCCCGATGCTGTGGCAGCACCTGTTCTGGTTCTTCGGCCACCCCGAGGTGTACATCGTGGCGCTGCCCTTCTTCGGCATCGTCACCGAGATCATCCCGGTCTTCTCCCGCAAGCCGGTCTTCGGCTACAAGGGCCTGGTCGGCGCGACCATCGCCATCGCCGCCCTGTCGATGAGCGTGTGGGCGCACCACATGTTCGCCACCGGCCAGGTGCTGCTGCCGTTCTTCTCGCTGATGACCTTCCTGATCGCCGTGCCGACCGGGATGAAGTTCTTCACCTGGATCGGCACCATGTGGCGCGGCCAGATCAGCTTCGAGACGCCGATGCTGTGGTCGATCGGCTTCCTCACCACGTTCCTCTTCGGCGGTCTCACCGGCGTGCTGCTGGCCAGCCCGCCCGTCGACTTCCACGTGTCGGACACCTACTTCGTGGTGGCGCACTTCCACTACGTGCTGTTCGGCACGATCGTCTTCGCGGTGTTCGGCGGCATCTACTTCTGGTTCCCGAAGATGTTCGGCCGGATGCTGGACGAGCGACTGGGAAAGATCCACTTCTGGCTGACCTTCCTGGGCTTCCACACCACCTTCCTGGTGCAGCACTGGCTGGGCAACGAGGGCATGCCCCGGCGGTACGCCGACTACCTGCCGTCCGACGGATTCACCACGCTGAACGTGATCTCCACCGTCGGCGCGTTCGTCACCGGCATCTCCACCCTGCCGTTCCTCTACAACTGCTGGAAGTCGTACAAGTCGGGTCCGGTGGTCGAGGTCGACGACCCCTGGGGTCACGGCAACTCGCTGGAGTGGGCGACCAGCTGCCCGCCGCCGCTGCGTAACTTCGACCGGATGCCCCGGATCCGCTCCGAGCGGCCGGCGTTCGACCTGAAGTTCCCGGAACTGGCCGCCGGCGGACAGTCCCTGGCCGGCCCGCCGGAGGGCGGCGCCAGGCCGCTGACCGCCGAGTCCGACGGTGGCAGCCGCCCCGAGATGGCGCGGTCCGGGTCCGGTTCGGTCGAGTCGAACGAGGTCCGACCCCACGACGCCGGCACCGCCGACCGCGACCGCTGACCGCGAGGGTCCGTCCCCGCTGACGCGCGAGAGGCGCCGTCCACCCCGTAACGGGGCGTGGACGGCGCCCTTCGTCGTCTCCCGGTCTGCTCAGCGGATGGCGTCGACGACGACCTGGTCAGGGGCCGTCGACGCGTCGCGGGCTGGGCGGTGCCGGTGCCGGCCGGTGATCAGGGCGGCGAGCACCACCAGGGCGCCCACCGCTCCGGTCGCGGCGAATCCCCAGGCCGGCGCCGAGGCGTCGATGACCGCACCGGCCAGCGGCGCGCCGAGTGCGATCCCGACCGTGACGGCCGAGCCGTGCAGCCCCATCGCCTCGCCCCGGACGGCGGCCGGGGCCAGCCGGCTCACCGCGTCGGCGGTCGACGCCAGGGTCGGCGCGCAGAGCACACCGGCCGGCAGCAGGAACAGCGCCAACAACCACCACCGGTCGCCGCTCAGCCCGACCGGGAGGGTGCCGAGACACAGCAGGAGAGCCAGCCGCAGCGCGGTGGGTGGCCGGCGCACCGCGCCGTACGCGAACCCGCCGACCAGCGAGGCGGCCGCCCAGATGCCGAGCACCGCCCCGGTCCACTCGACCTGGCCGGCGTGCCGCAGCGCCGCGACCACCGACACGTCGGTGCCACCGAGCACCAGGGTGGTGCCGGCGCTGACCGCCAGCAGCCCGAGCAGCCGCCCGGTCAGCCACTGCCGGCGCGGGACCGCCGGTGCGCCGCGGGCCGCTTCGTGGGCTGCCCGGGTCGGCGGATTCAGCGCGAACAGGGCCAGACCGGACAAGACGATGGCGGCGCCCAGCAGGACCATCGTGCCCCTGGTCGACCAGGTGGTGGCCAGCAGCACACCCAGCGCCGGACCGACCATGAAGGACAGTTCCACCGACATCGAGTCCAGCGCGTAGGCCTGCCGTCGCCGGCTCTCGGGGACCAGCGCCGCGATGGACTGCCGGACCACCGAGAACAGCGGAAGCTCCAGCAGGCCGCCGAGGAACGCGGCGACCACCAGGGCCGGGTACGGCAACGCCTGGGCCGAGAGCCAGAAGACGGCCTGCGCCGAGGCGGTCAACAGCAGCATCGGCCGCAGCCCTCGCCGGTCGACCAGGCGACCCAGCAGTGGTGCGCCGACGGCCATGCCCACCGTCATCGCGGCACCGGCCAGGCCCGCCGCGGCGTACCCGTGGCGCAGGTCCTGGACCACGTACAGGGTGAGCACCACGCCGCACGCCGTCAGCGGGACCCGGGCCAGCATCGCCACCAGCAGCAGCGACCGGACGCCGGGCAGGGCGAGCGCCTGCCGGTAAGGCTTCAAGTTCATCGCGGTCCGTACCTCCCGGGCCATCCTGGACCCGGGGTACGACGCACGCGCTACCGGATTTCGTCTGTCATACCGCGTCGACCAGCGGTTTTCCCGTCAGTGTGACGCCCGCCTCAGCCAACTCGGCCAACGCGGCCTCGGTGCTGTGCGGCGCCACCCCGGCGGTCAGGTCGAGCAGCACCGTGGTCGCGAAGCCGGCCCGCACGGCGTCCAGCGCGGTGGCCCGGACGCAGTGGTCGGTGGCGATGCCGACCACCTCGACGGTGTCCACCCCGTGCCGGCGCAGCCAGTCGGTGAGCCCCTCGCCGTCCTCCGTGGCCCCCTCGAACCCGGAGTACGCCGCCGCCCGTTCGCCCTTGCGGAACACCGCCTCGATCCGGGCGGTCCGCAGCTCGGGGTGGAAGTCGACGCCGCCGGTGCCGACCACGCAGTGCGCCGGCCACGAGTTGACGTAGTCCGGCTCGGCGCTGAAGTGCGCGCCCGGGTCGACGTGGTGGTCCTGGGTGGCCACCACATGGTCCCAGCGGTCCAGCGGAGCCGCCAACACCCGGCTGATGGCGGCCGCCACCGCGGCGCCCCCGCCGACCGCGAGCGAACCGCCCTCGCAGAAGTCGTTCTGCACGTCCACGATGATCAGCGCATGGCTCATCGCTGTCCTCCCTCGGCACTGGTCGGGATCATGGTGACCGGGATCGCCGGGTCACCGTCGGAGAGCTTCAACCCCTCCCAGGGGATCGAGATCAGGCACTGGCGCAGGTGCTCGCGGGACTCGACCAGGGCCGGCTGCTCGGTCGCCGCGCCGCCGATCACGTACGACCGCTGGAGCAGCCGGTCGCCCGACCGGTGGTCCGGCACCCCCTGGGGGACCACGACCTCCTCGGTGGCCGTACCGGTGGGCTTGTGCCGGCGTACCGCCACCTTGCGCCCACCGACGGTGGCCTTGTTCTCCGACCGCTTCACCACCGGGCGTCCCTCGACCTCGACCAGCTTGTAGATCAGGCGGGCGGTGGGCGCACCGGAGCCGGTGACCACGGAGGTGCCCACGCCGTAGCTGTCCACCGGTTCGGCGGCGAGTGCCGCGATGGCGTACTCGTCCAGGTCGCCGGAGAGGATGATTTTGGTCTCGGTGGCGCCGAGCGAGTCGAGCAGCTCACGGGACTGCTGGGCCAGCACCGACAGGTCGCCCGAGTCGATCCGGATGGCCCGCAGGTCCGTGCCGGCCACCTCGATGGCGTTGCGGATGCCCTGGCTGATGTCGTACGTGTCGACCAGCAGCGTGGTGCCCTTGCCGTGGGTCGCCACCTGGGAGGCGAAGGCCGACCGCTCGTCGTCGTGCAGCAGGGTGAACGCGTGCGCGGCGGTGCCGGTCGTCGGGATCCCGTACCGCCGCCCGGCGGCCAGGTTGGAGGTGGCGGCGAAGCCGGCCAGGTAGGCGGCCCGGGCGGCGGCGACGGCGGCCTCCTCGTGCGCCCGCCGGGAGCCCATCTCGATCACCGACCGGCCGCGGGCGGCGGTGACCATCCGGGCCGCCGCGGCGGCGACCGCGCAGTCGTGGTTGAGCACCGACAGCACCAGCGTCTCCAGCATCACCGCCTCGGCGAAGGTGCCGGAGACGGTCAGGATCGGCGAGCCGGGGAAGAAGAGCTCACCCTCGGCGTAGCCGTCGATGTCGCCACCGAACCGGTAGCCGGCCAGCCAGTCGGCGGTCTGCCCGTCGACCACGCCGGTCCGGCGCAGGAACTCCACCTCCGCCTTGTCGAACCGGAAGTCGCGCAGCAACTCGACCAACCGGCCGGTGCCGGCCACCACGCCGTACCGGCGGCCGGTGGGCAACCGGCGGGCGAACACCTCGAAGACGCACTGCCGGTCGGCGGTGCCGTCCCGCAGAGCGGCGCCGATCATCGTCAGCTCGTAATGGTCGGTCAGCAACGCGGGATGAGCAGCAGTCACGTCCTCAGCCTATGCGGTTGTCCCCGGACCCGGGCCGGTCGTCCCGGCCGGGGACCCGGGTCGGTCGTCCTGGGCGGGCATGGCCCGCAACGCCGCCCACAGCTCGGTCCGGCCGCCGACGCCGAGCTTGCCGTAGACCCGTTGCAGGTGGTTCTCCACCGTACGGCTGGAGATGTAGAGCTGCTCGGCGATGGTGCGGCTGGCGACCCCGGTGGCCGCCAGCCGGGCGATCTGTCGCTCCCGTTCGGTCAGCACCGGCTGCCGGGCCCGCAGCGCCGGGGTGCGGATCACGTCGCAGCGTTGCAGCAGTTCGCCCAGCCGGAGGTTGGCGGTGTTGGCGTCGGGGGAGCGCTCCTCCCGCAGCAGGCTGGCGGCGGTGGCCGCCGCCTCGGCCGCCCACAGGTTGAGGTCGAGGGCGGCGAAGCCGTCGGCGACCGCGAGCAGCTCCGCGCCGGACCGGTCGGCGGCCGCTCGGGCGTGCCGGGCCAGCAACGGCGGCAGCGGCCCGTCCACCGTCTCGACCAGCGTGCCCAGCCGGTGGGTGACGCTCTCCGGCGGACCGTCGCCGCCGGCCAGGTCGGCGTCGGCGGCGCCGAGCCGGACCAGGTCGTGCAGCGCGAGCACCTCGTGACCGGCGAAACCGTCCGACCGCAGCCGGCCCACCAGCGACCGCAGGGTCCCGATCGCGCCGGGCAGGTCGCCGGTGGCCGCGGCGGTCGCCGCCCGGGCGTGTTCCCGCCACGGGTAGAGGACCGCCATGCCGGGCATGTCGGCGCGGTCGGACTCGGCCATCGCCTCGACGGCCCGGTCGGCCTCGCCCCGCAACGCGGCGGCGTGCGCCCGTTCGGCCTGCGCCAGGCTCGCGTAGGCCGGACTCGCGGCCAGTACGGCGCACGCGCCGAGACTGGTCCGCAGCGCGTCGCCGGTCTGGCCGCGCAGCCGGGCGGCCTGGGCCCGCAGGATGGACAGGTAGCCGGAGCCGAGCCGGAAGTCGCCCGCGTCGGCCAGGTCGGCGAACTCGTCCGCCACGATGGCGTCGATGCCGGCCAGGTCGCCGGCCAACGCGAGCCGGGTGCCCCGGGCCAGTTCCAGCGCGAGCTGGAGGTAGGGCATGTCGCTGCGCCACTGGGCGGCCTCGTTCTGCACCCCGGCGACGGCCCGGGCGCTCAGCACGAACTCACCGCGGGCCGCCTGCAGGTGCGCGATGGTGCACCGGGCCAGACCGCGGGCGGCCACCGTGGCCGCCGGCCGGTCCAGGATCGCCCGGCCGATCCGCAGCGCCTCGGCCCAGTCCAACCGGTGCAGTCGCATGATCGCCTCGAAGGCGCGGACCCGGGCCTTGTCGGCCGGGTCGCTGATCTCGCCGGCGGCGGCGCCCAGCTCCGCCACGACGGATTCCCGCCGCAGTCCCCAGTACGACACCATCCCGTGCACGGTCAACCAACGACTGCGCCGCCGTTCGGTGTTGACCTGGTCGGCGACCTCGTCCAGCACGGCGATCGCCTCGTCCGGCTGGTCGCTGAACATCCGGATGGTGGCCAGCAGCTCGGCCGCGTCGAAGCCGCCACCGGCGTCCAGCGCCGCCTGCGCCAGCCGGGCCGCCAGCGGTACGTCGAACTGGCCGAACGCCTGCCCGCCGGCCGCCAGCAGCAGGGACGGGTCCTGCGCGGTGCCCGAGTCCAGCCGCCACACCGCGACCCGCAGCAGATCGTCGCGCCGCCGCGTGCCGACCGACTCGAGCAGGTCGGCCAGCTGCGCCTTCAACCGGCGGGTACGGCTCACCGGGCAACGCCGGCGGACCACCTCGCCGTACAACGGGTGGGCCAGCCGGACGTTCTGCCGCCGGTCGGCGGGGGTCACCGCGATCAGGCCGCGTTCCTCGGCGGTCTCCACGTCCTGCGAGGTGGTGGCGTCGATGAGCAGGTCGAGGCCGATCGGCTCGCCGAGCGCCACCACCTCCACCACGGTCCGTACGCCGGCGCCGAGCTGCCCGATCCGGGTGTCGATCAGGTCGTTCAGGCTGGGTGCCAGCTCCAGCCGGCCGGTCCACCGCCACACCCCGTACGTCTGGGTCAGTTCCCGGCTGGTGTGCGCGGCGATGACCAGCTCCCGCAGCAGCAGCGCGTTGCCGCCGGACAGGCGCCACAGCCGGTCGGTTGAGGTGCCGTCCACCGGACCACCGACGATCTCGGGCAGCAGGTTGGTCACGTCGGTCAGGCTCATCGGCGCCAACTCGGCGTGGTCGACCAGGTCGTCCGTCCACAACGCACGGATCGGCAGCGGGATCTGCTCGCCGCTGCGCAGGGTGCCCAGCACCGTCGAGTTCTCCGACCGGGCGATCAGGTAGACCAGCGCCGCCGACGACGGGTCGAGCAGATGCGCGTCGTCGATGGCCAGCACGATCGGCCGGCCGGCGGCCTGCTGCTGCAGCGCGTCCACCGCCCAACGCAGGATCCCGGCCGGCGACAGCCCGACCGGCTGGTCGGCCGGCAACACCTGGGCCAGTCCGCCGAACGGCAGTCCGGCGGTGGCGATGTTGGCGGACGCGGACCAGACCGCGAACTTCTCGGTGGGCAGGCTGCCGACGCCCTCGCGCAGCAGCCGGCTCTTGCCGATTCCCGCGGTGCCGCTGAAGATCAGACCACGTCCGGTCTCCCCGGTTGCCGCCGCGACCAGTCGGTTGAGTTCATTCGTCCGACCGACGAAGCTCCACGGACCCATCGACGCAGCATATCGACCGAACCCGCTCCGGGTGCACCCGGTGACTGAGTGAAGTTGAGTAGCGGATCTATCACCGCTAAGTAACGGCAGCTCTCGCCCAATATGTGCGTGCACCCATAGCGTGCCGTTGTCCGGTTTTGTCACACCGGTCACTCATCACGTCCGGCCCGGCGGGCCGGCCCGACCGCGCCGACACCAGGGAGGCCGCCTGTGGAGTCCGGGAAGCTCCGGGAGACCGCCACCGCGGGTCGGGTGCTGACCGGTCCCCGAGCCCGACGGTCCCGGCGCGGCCCGCTCCGGACCCGGACCAGGGCCAACGAACCCGTGCCGGACGAACCGCTCGCCGTCGTCGCGGTCGGCTCCACCGGCCACCGGCGTACCGCGCTGCTCGGTGCGCTGCTCGGCACCGACGTCCTGCTGCCGCGGGTGCCGAACGGCAGCTTCCTGGTCGTCACCCACGGCCCGGCCGGCCGGTGCGACGCGTACCTGCCCGGCTACCGCAATCCGCAGCCGTACCAGGTGGACCTGCCGGACGGCGGCCCGCTGCCGCGGCCACCGCGCCGGGTGGAGCTGACCCTGCCGGATCCGCTGCTGCGGCACTTCGGACTGGTGGACACGCCGGACGTCGGCCGGCTCGGTCCGGCCGGGGTGCGGGTGGTGTTGGAGGCCGCCGGCCGGGGCGGCGTGCTGCTGCAGGTGGTCGCCGCGGACCGGGCCCCGGACGCGGCCGACCTGAGCCTGCTCGCCGAGGCGGCCCGGGCCGGGATCCGGGTCTTCTTCGCGGTGACCCCCGGCCCGGACGGCTGGACCACCTGGCCGGACCCCGGCAAGGTGCCCGACGCCGGCGCGGCGGAGACGGATTCCGCGTCCGCCGCCGTCGCGGCGCACCGGGCCGTCCTGGCGGCCGCCGTGCCCGCCCTGGCCGACGCGGCCTGGTTCGTCGCCGACCCGGCGACGTCGGACACCGCGTTCCTGCGCCGTGCCCTGATGGAATGGGCCGCCAACGAGGGGCTGCGCCGGGCCAGCGGCAACCCGCCGGTCGTACCGGGCGAGCGCCGGACCGTCCGGGTGCTCCGGGACGCCGAGGGCTCGGACTGGCAGGACCGCCTCGACCGGGACGCCCGGGGGCGGGCGCACCGGATCCGGCAGCACATCGCCCTGGAGTTGGCGAACATCCACCTGCGCTGCGTACAACAGCTCGTCTTCGGCGGCGGCTGTCAGGGGCTGCCGGACATGCTGGACCGCGAGGTGCTCGCGCTGTCCCTGGACGCCACCGCCGGATCCGAGTCGGCCGTGACCGGGCTGCTGGACGACGCGCTGACCAGAGTCTTCGGCGAGGCCTCGGACGAGGGCGTACGACGGCGGGTGGCCGCCGCCGTACGCCGGGGCTTCGCCGACCACCGCGCGGGTCGGGACCTCGACCGGATGCTGCTGGTCACCAGCACCGGTGGGGTGGCGACCGTGATCGGGGACACCGCCGTGGCCGCCCTCGCCGCCTACCCGGCCGACCCGTCGGCCGGATCCGTCCTGCCGCCGGTCGGGCTCGCGTTGTCCAACGGCTGTTACCAGTTCTGGCGCAATCCGCGCAACGCCGACATCGGGAAGGCGCGGTCCTGGCTGCAACGGGCGCTGCGGGAGATCGATCTCGAACTGTCCCGGGAAGTCGCCCGTCGGTTCGAGGCCGTACGGCTGGGTCTCGGCGGGGTGCTCACCGAGGCCGTCGAGCACGGTGTCCTGCTCGCCTGACTGTGCCGCCGGCCACCTTCGCGCCCCCGACTGTGTCGGTCGTCCCGTCCCCGGACAGCGCTCCGGTTCCTCGCTTCCCCGGGCTCGGTGGCACGATGGGGGACATGGCGGCTCCACAGGTTGCACCGGTCGAGACGCCGGACACCGAAGAGGTGCCGGTCGCCGACCGGCCATGGGTGACGATCGTCTGGGACGATCCGGTGAATCTGATGTCCTACGTGACCTGGGTCCTGCAGAAGCTCTTCGGGTACAGCCACGAGAAGGCCGAGAAGCTGATGCTCGACGTGCACAACAAGGGCCGCGCCGTGGTCTCCACCGGCGCCCGGGAACGGATGGAGCACGACGCGTCGCAGCTGCACGCGTACGGCCTCTGGGCGACGGTGGACCGGGCGTGAGCGGTGGACCGGGCGTGAAGCATGGACCGGGCGTGACCGGACCGACGGGCGGGGTGGCCCGGTGAGCATGTTCCGCCGCAAGGGCGAGCACTACGTCGCCAGCTTCGCCACCGACGAGGTCCGGGTGTTGCGCAAGGTGGCCACCGAGGTGGTTGGCCTGCTCACCGACGGGTTCGAGCACGGCGACCCGGTGGTGGACCGGCTGTTCCCGGACATCTACCCGCACGACCCGGAGGACTCGGCCGAGTTCCGCCGCTACACCGAGGGCGACCTGAAGACTGGCAAGATCGACCAGGCGGGCGCGATCCTGGCGGCCCTGCCCGACGACGCCGGCTGCGAGGTACGCCTCGACGGCGAGACCGCCGAGGCGTGGCTGCGCGCCCTCAACGACGCCCGGTTGGCGATGGGTGTCCGGTTGGAGATCAAGGACGACACGGACCTCGGCGTGGAACTCGACACGGCGGTGGGCGCCGATCCGACGTCGACCCGGGTGTTCCAGCTCTCCGTCTACGCCTACCTCGGCTACCTGCAGGAGTCGCTGCTCAACGCGATGATCGACTGAGTCGCCCGCGGAACCGCGCCGACCCGGCACCCCGTGCGGCGAAACGCCGGGTCGGGGTCAGGCCGGGTCGGGGACCGGCCGGGTCGGGGTCAGGCCGCGTCGAGGGTGGCCAGCTCGGCCTCGGTGAGCACCAGCTCGGCCGCCGACGCCGAGTCGCGGATGGTCTCCGGCCGGCTCGCGCCGGGGATCGGCAGCACCCGCGGCGACTTCGCCAGCAGCCAGGCCAGGCAGACCTGTTGCGGGCTGACCCCGTGCGCCGCACCGATCTCGGCGTACGCCCGGAATCGGCCGCCCAGCTCGCCGGCCCGGGCGATGCCGCCCAGCGGGGACCACGGCAGGAACGCCAGGCCCAGCTCGTCGCAGAGCCGCAGCTCCGGCTCGGAGTCGCGGAAGGCCGGGGAGAACTGGTTCTGCACCGACACCAGCCGGTCACCGAGGATCTCCCGGGCCTGCCGGATCCGGTCCGGGTCGGCGTTGGAAATCCCGGCCATCCGGACCTTGCCGGCGTCGACCAGGTCCCGCACCGCGCCGATGGACTCGGCGTACGGCACCTTCGGGTCGGGCCGGTGGTGCTGGTAGAGCCCGATCGCCTCCACGCCCAGCCGCTTCAGCGACGCGTCGCAGGCCCGCCGCAGGTGCTCCGGCGAGCCGTCGATCGTCCAGCTGCCGTCGCCGGGCCGCAGGTGCCCGCCCTTGGTGGCGACCAGAACGGCCGAGCTGTCCCCGCCGTAGCCGGCCAGCGCCCGCGCGATCAGCGACTCGTTGTGCCCGACCTCGTCGGCGTGCAGGTGGTACGCGTCCGCGGTGTCGATCAGCGTGATCCCGGCGTCCAGCGCGGCGTGGATGGTACGGACGGACCGGTCCTCGTCCGGCCGGCCCTCGATCGACATCGGCATCCCGCCGAGCCCGATCGCGCTGACCTCGACGTTCCCTATCCGGCGGTGCTTCATCAGGCGCCTCCTCGACATGTCCTCGGTAAGTATCTTTCCCCGGGCCCACCCCGGAAACCAGCGGCCCGCCGTGCTGCGGGTGACGGCGACCACGTGGCGACCCGCGCGGCAGGCGGTACGCTGAGCGGGTGCTGAGCATCGACCGGTCGATCATCGACGCGATCGTCGCGCACGCCCGCCGGGACCATCCGGACGAGGCGTGCGGGGTGGTGGCGGGACCGGTCGGCAGCGACACCCCGACCCGGCACATCCCGATGGACAACGCCGCCCGGTCGATGACGTTCTACGAGTTCGACTCGATGGAGCACCTGCGGGTGTGGCGGGAGATGGACGACCGGGACGAGGAACCGGTGATCATCTACCACTCGCACACCGCGACCGAGGCGTACCCGTCCCGCACGGACATCTCCTTCGCCGGCGAGCCCGGCGCGCACTACCTGCTCGTCTCCACCCGGGAGCCGGACACGGAGGAGATCCGTTCGTACCGCATCGTGGACGGCAAGGTGACCGAGGAGCCGGTCCGGATCGTCGATGCCGGCGTGGACCCGCACGCTGTCCAGTCCTACATGTTCGGGCAGAGCCCGACGACGGTCGACTACGAGTGTTCCGGTCGCTGACCTTCCCCCCGTACGGTCCGGCGCCGCACTCGTACGTCTTTTCGTCCTTCCGTCGTATCCCCAGGAGTGAGACATCATGGCCATCGAGGTTCGTATCCCCACCATCCTGCGCAGCCACACCGGCGGTGCGAAGATCGTCGAAGGTTCCGGCGACACCCTCGCGGAGCTGCTCGCCGACCTGGACAGCCGGCACTCCGGCCTGCGCGGCCGGCTGGTCACCGACGAGGGCGTCCTGCACCGGTTCGTCAACGTCTACGTCAACGACGAGGACGTCCGGTTCCTCGGCGCGCTGGACGCCAAGGTCTCCGACGGGGACACGGTGACCATCCTGCCGGCCGTCGCCGGCGGCGCGTCCGACCGCTGAGGGCGGGCCACCATGGCACGGTACGAGAGCCTGCTCGACGCGTGCGGTGGCACGCCCCTGGTGGGGTTGCCGCGGTTGTCCCCGACCGTGCCCGACGGCGCGCCGCCGGTGCGGTTGTGGGCCAAGCTGGAGGACCGGAACCCGACCGGCAGCGTCAAGGACCGGCCGGCCCTGTTCATGATCCGCGAGGCGGAACGGGCCGGCCGGCTCCGGCCGGGCGCCACCATCCTCGAACCGACCAGCGGCAACACCGGCATCTCGCTGGCCATGGTGGCCAAGCTCCGCGGCTACCGGCTGGTCTGCGTGATGCCGGAGAACGTCTCGACCGAACGGGTCCAACTGCTCCGGATGTACGGCGCTGAGATCATCTTCTCGCCCGCGGCGGGTGGCTCGAACCAGGCCGTGGTCACCGCCAAACAGGTCGCGGCCGAGCACCCCGACTGGGTGATGCTCTTCCAGTACGGCAACCCGGACAACGCCCGGGCGCACTACGAGACCACCGGACCGGAACTGGTGCAGGACCTGCCGACCATCACGCACTTCGTGGCCGGGCTCGGCACCACCGGCACCCTGATGGGCACCGGCCGCTACCTGCGGGAGAAGGTCGACGGCATCGAGATCGTCGCGGCCGAACCGCGGTACGGGGAACTGGTCTACGGGCTGCGCAACATCGACGAGGGCTATGTCCCGGAGTTGTACGACGAGTCCGTACTGACCCGGCGGTTCTCGGTCGGCACCCGGGACGCCGTGCTGCGTACCCGGCAACTGGTCGAGGTCGAGGGGATCTTCGCCGGCTTCTCCACCGGGGCGATCCTGCACGCGGCGCTGGCCGTGGCGCACGAGGCGGTACGCGACGGACGCCGCGCCGACGTGGCGTTCGTGGTCGCCGACGCGGGGTGGAAATACCTCTCCACCGGCGCGTACGGCGGAACGCTGTCCGAGGCGGAGGACGCCCTGGAGGGTCAACTCTGGGCCTGACCGTTCACCCTCGGGCCGGCCGTTCACTCCGGGTCGGCGGTCGGCCGTTCACTCCGGGTCGGCGGTCGGCCGTTCACTCCGGGTCGGCCGTTGCCGGCGCGACGGGCGGTCAGACGGTGTCCAGCGTCAGGCCGAGGCCGAGCAGCACCGGGACGGTGGCCAGGCCCAGCATGATCCACGGCAACCGGTCGTGCCGGGCGAGGCAGAAGGCCGCCACGATCAGCCCGGTCACGCCGAGCCCGAGGCCGGCCAGCGTCGGCTCGTACCAGCCGGGGGCCCGACCGCCGTGCACGGCGAGCAGGCCGGTCAGCGCGGTGCCGGAACCGACGACGCCGAGCCCGGTCGCCCAGCCGCACAGGCCGAGCATCCGGTCGTTCGCGTCCCGGACGTCCGGCCGGCGGACCCGGAACGGCCGGTTCCAGCTGTGCTCGGTGGCGGTTGTCACCGAGCCGACCGTCGGCACGAGGCGGGTGCTCGGTACCGGCACCACCACCGGTGGCCGGTACGGCGCCAGGGCGGCCCGGGGTGCGACCCGGCGGACCAGCCCGGCACCGGCGCCGGTAACGCCGGTGGTGGCGGCGCCGGTGGCGACGACGCCCGCCGACGGGGTGGCCTGCTGGACCGGCGGCACCTCGACGGCCGGGGCGCCCGGCCGCGCCGTAAACGACTGCTCGACCTCGCTGGACACCCCGACACCGTCCCGCTTCCGTAGCCGCCCACCGCGATCCGGCGGGCCCTCACTGACTGCAACGCTCGGAGGTAACGGGGCGTAACGTCCGGAACCGGGGAACGGTCGGTGTCACGTTGGCGACAACTCTGATCAGATCGTTCTTGCCCTGATAACTCGCGGCGTAGGCTGCGCACCGTGGTAGACACGCCGGCAGTGCTCCTCGACGTGATCGTCGGCGTCGCTGTCGTGACCGACAGTAACAGCGGGATTGCTGGATGCGACTGACAGTTCTAGGCTGTGCCGGAAGCTTCCCCGGCCCCGAATCGGCGTGTTCCGCCTACCTGGTCGAGGCCGACGGGTTTCGTCTCCTGGTCGACTTCGGTCCCGGGTCCCTGTCCGCCCTCCAGCGCTACGCCAGCCTGAACGCGGTCGACGCGATCCTGCTCACCCACCTGCACTGCGACCACATCCTCGACGCGGTCACCTACGTGGTGGTCCGGCGGTACGCGCCGGACGGTCCCTGCCCGCCGCTGCCGGTGTACGCCCCGAGTGGCGCGCCGGACCGGATCGCCGGGGCGTACAGCCAGGACGAGGGCGGGGTGGAGGACGTCTACACGTTCTACGGGTTGCAGCCCGGCACCTTCCCGATCGGCCCGTTCACGGTCACCGTCGACCGGGTGAACCATCCGGTCGAGACGTACGGCGTGCGGCTGGAACACGGCGGTCGGAGCCTGTGCTACTCGTCCGACACCGCGCCCTGCGAGGCGCTGCTGCGGCTGGCCCACGGTGCCGACGTCTTCCTCTGCGAGGCGAGCTACCTGGACGGGGTGGACAACCCGCCGGACATCCACCTGACCGGGCGCGAGGCGGGGGAGGCCGCCACCAAGGCCGAGGTGGGCCGGCTGCTGCTCACCCACCTGGTCGCCGCCTGGGGCAGCGAGGCGATCACCCACGAGGCCGCCGCCGCGGCGTTCGACGGCCCGGTCGAGGTGGTCCGCCCGGGCGCCGGCTACGAGATCTGACCGGGACGTCCACAGCGGACCACCGGCACGGGACCACGGGCGGTGCCCTCGCGTCCTACCATCGCCGGGTGACCCAGCCTCCGCGCGGCGCTCCACCCCCCTACCCCGGGCCGCCGGACCGGTCGTCCGGCCCCGCGGGCCGGCCACCGTCCCGGTCCGGAGCCGTCGGCCGGGCACACGTCGGCCAATCCGCTCCCGTCCCCGCCGCGCCGGCCGCCCCGCCAACGGACCGGCCGGGGTTCGGTCCACCGGATGTCCGGACCGGGTCCGGTCCGCGGGCCGACCGGTCGAGATTCACTCCACCGGATCTCCAGGTGGGGTCCGGTCCGCCGACCCCGGCCGATTCCACGACCGGACCCGCGACCGGGTCCGGAGCCGGAGACAGCGCCGGAGCCACGCTGCCGGCCGCCGTCGCGACACCCCGGTTCGGTTTGTCGCGTCGGCGCGGCGTGCTCTGGTGGCTGCTCGGGTCGCTCGGGCTGCTCGGTCTGCTCGCCTGCATCGCCGTCTACGCCTGGTTCGGCTACTTCGGGCCGCAGATGGAGATCGAGCAGCGCCGGGAGGTCTTCGCCGCGCTGGGCACGCCGGAGGGGTTCGCCCGGGACGAGCCGCAGCTCGTGGGCACCACCGACCGGCTGGCCGCGAGCTACTCGCTGACCTGTGACCGGGGCGCCTGCCCGGCGGACCTGGGTGCGCGGGTGCACCGCTGGCTCGTCGCCGGCGGCAAGTCCGACGCCAGCGCGCCGGAGGTCACCCGCTGCCTGGACAACCAGCGGGCGAATCCGACCTCGATGTGCGCCCTCGGCTGGCGGACCCGGAACTGCGAGGTGTACGTGCAGGCGTCGTACCGGCAGCTGCCCGGTAACCGGGGCACCGATCGGCAGGTGCGGCTGCTGACCACCGTCGGCGACTGCGACTGACCCGTCCCCGCCGTCCGGTCCTGGCCGGCGGACGTGCCGGGACGCCGCACCGCCGGGCGGGAAACGGCCGAATCAGGACGGCCACCGGCCTTCGCGTCAGGTTGTGCGCTGCTGTTCGCCGGCCGGTCAGCCGGACGTCGCCTGGCGAACCAGCGCCCGGCCGACCGTCGGCGCATGCGAATCGCGATCGTGACGGAATCCTATCCGCCGGACGTCAACGGCGTGGCGCATTCGGTCGTCCGGGTGGCCGAGCACCTGGTCCGTCGGGGCCACCAGCCGGTGGTCGTCGCGCCCGCGTCGGCGACCCGGCCCACCCCCGACCGGCACCATCCGTACCCGGTGGTCCGGGTGCCCAGCGTGGCGGTGCCCCGCTACCGGGGCCTGCGCCTCGGCCTGCCCGGTCCCCGGTTGACCGAGGCGCTGGCGGCGCACGCGCCGGACGTCGTACACCTGGCCAGCCCGTTCGTCCTCGGCGCCTGGGCGATGACGGTGGCGGGGCAGCGCGGGCTGCCGACGGTGGCCGTCTACCAGACCGACCTGGCGGCGTACGCGCGGCTGTACCGCCTCGGGTGGACCGAGGCGGCGGCGTGGCGCCGGCTACGGTCCATCCACAACGCCGCCGACCTGACGCTCGCGCCGTCCAGCCGGTCGGTCGCGGACCTGGTGGCACACGGCATCCAGCGGGTGCGGCTGTGGCGGCGCGGGGTGGACGCCGTCCGGTTCGACCCGGCCAAGGCCGACGACGAGCTGCGTCGGAGCCTCGCCCCGGACGGCGCGCTGCTGGTCGGGTACGTCGGCCGGTTGGCCGCCGAGAAGCGGGTCGAGCTGCTGGCGCCGACCTGCCGGCTGTCCGGCGTCCGGGTCGTCGTGGTCGGCGCCGGGCCGGCCGACCGGGAGCTGCGCAAGACCCTGCCGGACGCGCTGTTCCTGGGCGAGCTGCACGGCGAGCGGTTGGCCCGCCTCTACGCCAGCCTGGACGTCTTCGTCCACCCGGGACCGCACGAGACCTTCGGCCAGACGGTGCAGGAGGCGCAGGCCAGCGGCCTGCCGGTGGTGGCGCCGGCGGCCGGTGGACCGGTCGACCTGGTCAGTCCCGGACGGACCGGGTTCCTGGTGCCGCCCGACGACGGCCGGGCGATCGCCGACGCGGTCGCGACGCTGGCGGCCGACCCGGGCGCGCGCCGCTGCTTCGGTACGGCGGCACGGGCCGGCGTCACCGCCCGGACCTGGGCCGCCGTCGGCGACGAACTCGTCGCGCACTACCGGACGGTGCTGACCGCGCCGGCGCCCAGGATCGCCGCGTGACGGCGACGCCGGGGTCGACCCGCCGCCCCGCACCGGCCGGCACCAACCCCCTCGGGACCGCGGGCCCCACCGGGAACCGGATCGTCCGGCTGGCCAACTTCGTGACCGCCACCTCCGGCGGCCTGCGGACCGCGCTGCGCTGCCTCGGCGCCGGATACCGGGCGGCCGGGCACGAATCGGTGCTGATCGTCCCGGGCGCGGCGGCGGCCGACGAGGTCGTCGACGGGGAGCGGGTGATCACCCTGCCGGCTCCGGTGCTGCCGGGCACCGGTGGTTACCGGGTGCTGGTCGGCCGGCGCCGGCTCGGTCGGCTGCTCGACGAACTGGCTCCGGACCGGCTGGAGGTCTCCGACCGGTCGACCCTGCGGTGGACCGGCGACTGGGCGCGGGCCAACGGGGTCCGGTCGATGATGGTGTCGCACGAGAGCCTCAGCGGTCTGCTGCGCATCTGGTCGCCCCGCCCCGACCTCGCCGATCGGCTCGCCGACCGGCTCAACCGGCGCAGCGCGGAGGCGTACGACCAGGTCGTCTGCACGACCGACTGGGCGGCCGCGGAGTTCCGGCGGCTCGGCGTGGGCAACCTGACCCGGGTACCGCTCGGCGTCGACCTGGCCGCCTTCGGCCCCGACCGGCGCGACCCGGCGGTACGTGCCCGGTACGCCACCGACGGCGAGGTGCTCGTCCTGCACTGCGGCCGGCTGTCGCCGGAGAAGCGCCCCCAGCTGGCGGTCGACGCGCTGGCGCGGCTGCGGGCGGCCGGCGTACCGGCGGTCCTGGTGGTGGTCGGCGACGGGCCCGTACGGGCGGCCCTGACCGAGCGGGCGGCCGGGCTGCCCGTGCGGTTCGTCGGCTTCGTGCCCGACCGGGCGGCGGTCGCCACCCTGTTGGCCAGCGCCGACGTCGCGATCGCTCCCGGCCCGGTGGAGACCTTCGGCCTCGCCGGCCTGGAGGCCCTGGCCTCCGGTACGCCGGTCGTGGTCAACGCGGCGAGCGCGCTGCCGGAGGTGGTGGGTGACGCCGGGCTGGCGGCCGAGGGCAACGGACCCGCCCTGGCCGCGGCGGTCCGGCGGATCCTCGATCGCCCGGCGACCGATCGGCGGGCCGCCGCCCGGGCCCGGGCCGAGCGGTTCGGCTGGGACGCGGCCGTGGCCGGGTTTCTGCGGGCCCACGACGTGCCCCGCCCGACCGAACGCATAGGCTGCCAGGATGGCGCGACGTGATGGGCGGCAGCCCGACCAACTTCGACCGGTGACGTTGACCCGACGGTGGAGCATGCACCCGGAGGGCTCGGTCCTCGTCGAGTTCGGCGACACCAGGGTGTTGTGCACGGCCAGCGTCACCGAGGGCGTGCCGCGCTGGCGCAAGGGCTCGGGACTCGGCTGGGTGACCGCGGAGTACTCCATGCTGCCCCGGGCCACCACGACCCGGTCGGACCGAGAGAGCGTCAAGGGCCGGGTCGGCGGCCGCACCCACGAGATCTCCCGCCTGATCGGGCGCAGCCTGCGGGCCTGCGTCGACCTCAAGGCGCTCGGCGAGAACTCGATCGTGTTGGACTGCGACGTGCTGCAGGCCGACGGCGGCACCCGCACGGCCGCCATCACCGGGGCCTACGTCGCCCTGTACGACGCGGTCGGCTGGCTCGCCGGGCGCAAGTCACTATCCGGTAAGCCGGAGTCGGTGATGCACCGGTCGGTGGCCGCGGTCAGCGTCGGCATCGTCGGCGGGCAGCCGGTGCTCGACCTGAACTACGCCGAGGACGCCACCGCCGACGTCGACATGAACGTCGTCTGCACCGGCGCCGGTGACTTCGTCGAGGTGCAGGGCACCGGCGAGGCCGGCGTCTTCGCCCGCGACCAACTCGACGCGTTGCTCGACCTCGGCGTCGCCGGGTGCGCCGAGCTGGCCGAGGCCCAGCGGAAGGCGCTGGCCGGATGACCCGGGTACTGCTGGCCACCGCCAACACCAAGAAGCTGCTCGAGCTGCGCCGCATCCTGGCCGAGACGATGGCCGGTGGGGCCGGCGCGGCGCTGCGTCCACATCGGATCGAACTGGTCGGCCTGGCCGACTTCCCGGACTACCCGGAGGTGCCCGAGACCGGCCTCACCTTCGGCGAGAACGCCCTGCTGAAGGCGCGCGAGGGCTGCCGGCGTACCGGGCTGCCCACGGTGGCCGACGACTCCGGGCTGGCCGTGGACGCCCTGGGCGGCATGCCGGGGGTGTTCAGCGCCCGCTGGTCCGGCCGGCACGGTGACGACCGGGCCAACCTCGAACTGGTCCTCGCCCAGCTCGCCGACGTGCCGGACGAGCACCTCGGCGCGTCCTTCGTCTGCGCCGCCGCGCTGGTGCTGCCGGGCGGCAAGGAGCACCTGGTCGACGGCCGGCAGCCCGGGCGGTTGGTGCGTACGCCGCGCGGCGAGGGCGGCTTCGGCTACGACCCGATCTTCCTCGGCGACGGCCAGACCCGCACCAACGCCGAACTCTCCGCCGAGGAGAAGGACGCCGTCAGCCACCGCGGCAAGGCCCTGCGCTCCCTGGCCAAACTGGCCGCCAAGGTCGTCCCGCCCCCGGCCTAGCCACCCCGCGTCGATCATGAAGTTGTTGTCACCGACCTCGGCGTGTCGCGACAACAACTTCATGATCGACCCCCTCCGGGGGAGGGTGGGTGGGGGTTAGGCGAGGGGGCCTAGGTCCTGCTCGATGTGGGTGCGGAGGGTGGGGGTGGCGATGACCGTGCGGGCTCCCTCCATGACCGGGGCGAGGAAGATGTCGGGGCCCGGGTCGCCGGCGAATTCCCGCACCGCGGCGCAGGCGGCGCGGCCGGCCGGGGACGGGGTCAGCGGGGCCCGTAGTTGCAGTCCGCGGACGCCGGCCAGCAGCTCCACCGCGAGCAGGCTGGTCAGGTTGTCCAGCACGGTACGCAGCTTCTTGGCCGCGGCCCAGCCCATCGAGACGTGGTCCTCCTGCATGCCGCTGGTCGGCAGCGAGTCGACCGACGCGGGCGCGGCCAGCCGGCGGTTCTCCGCGACGATCCCGGCGGCCGTGTACTGGGCGATCATCAGGCCGGAGTTGACCCCGGCGTCCGGGGACAGGAACGCGGGCAGTTCCCGCGACCGGGTCACGTCGAGCAGCCGGTCCACCCGGCGCTCGGCGATGGCGCCCACCTCGGCGGCGGCGATGGCCAGGTAGTCGGCGGCGAAGCCCAGCGGGGCGCCGTGGAAGTTGCCGGTCGACTCGACCCGGCCGTCCGGCAGCACCACCGGGTTGTCCACCACCGACAGCAGTTCCCGGCCGGCGACCGTCTCGACGAACGCCAGGGTGTCCCGGGCCGCGCCGGCCACCTGCGGGGCGCACCGCATCGAGTACGCGTCCTGCACCGCGTGCGCCAGGTCGTCCCGGTGCGAGTCCATCACCTCGGAGCCCTGCAGCAGCCGGAGGATGTTCGCCGCCGACGCGGCCTGCCCGGGATGCGGCCGGATCTCGTGCAGCTCCGGCAGGAACGGCCGGAACGAGCCGAGCATCGCCTCGATGGCCAGCGCCGCCGTCACGTCGGCCATGGCGAACAGGTGCCCGGCGTCGGCGATCGCCAGCAGCAGCATGCCGAGCATCCCGTCGGTGCCGTTGATCAGCGCCAGCCCCTCCTTGGCGGCCAGCTCGACCGGGCGCAGCCCGGCGGCGGCCAGCGCGTCGGCGGCGTCGACGCGCCCGCCGTCCGGCCCGAGCACCCAGCCCTCGCCGAGCAGGGCCAGCGCGCAGTGCGCCAGTGGGGCCAGGTCACCGGACGCGCCGAGCGAGCCGTGCTCGGGCACCCACGGCGTCACGTCGTGGTTGAGCAGATCCACCAGGGCCTGCGCGACCAGCGGCCGGACCCCGGACCGGCCCAGCGCCAGCGACCGGATCCGCAGCAGCATCATCGCCCGGACCACCTCGCGGGGCATCGGCGCGCCCACCCCGGCCGCGTGCGAGCGGATCAGCGCGTGCTGCAGCTCGGCCCGGCGTTCCGGGGCGATGGAGGTGTTGGCCAGCGCGCCGAAGCCGGTGGACACCCCGTACACCGGGCGGCCGTCGCGTTCGATGCCGTCCACGATGGCCCGGCTGGCGGCCATCGCGTCCACCGTGGACGGATCGAGCAGCACCTTGGCGTCACCCCGGGCGACGGCGAGCACGTCGGCGGGGGAGATCCCGGTGGGCTGGACGGTGACAGGGTTCATGACGCCGCCTCGCTGCGCTCGCCGGCATCATGAGCCTCGATGGTGCTGTGCTTGATGATTCGTTCGCGTTGCTCACTCATTGCGGCACTCCGTTGTGCAGGACCTGGCTGATCAGTGGAACCCCCGGCCGGTAGGCCAGGTGCAGATGGGACGGGGCGTCGAGGACGGTCAGGTCGGCCCGGGCGCCGGGCCGCAGCACCCCGATGTCGCCGCGGCGCAGCGCCGCCGCGCCGCCCGCGGTCGCCGCCCACACCGCCTCGGCCGGGGTCATCCCCATCTCCCGTACGGCCAGCGCGACGCAGAACGGCATCGACGAGGTGTACGACGAACCGGGGTTGCAGTCGGTGGCCAGCGCCACGGTGACGCCCGCGTCGAGCAGCCGGCGCGCGTCCGGGTACGGCGACCGGGTGGAGAACTCGGCCCCGGGCAGCAGCGTGGCCACCGTGCTGGTGACCCCGTCCACCGACGTCGACGCGAGCGCCTCGACGTCCGCGTCGGACAGGTGGGTGCAGTGGTCGGCACTGGCCGCGCCCAGCTCGACGGCGAGCCGGACGCCCGGACCGGGACCGAGCTGGTTGGCGTGCAGCCGTACGCCCAGGCCGGCGGCCTGCCCGACGGTCAGGATCGCCCGCGCGTGGTCGGCGTCGAACGCGCCCCGGTCGCAGAACACGTCGATCCACTTGGCGTGCGGCAGGGCGGCGGTCAGCATCGGCCCGCAGACCAGGCCCACGTAGTCGTCGGGCCGGGCGGCGTACTCGGTCGGCACCACGTGCGCGCCGAGGAAGGTGGTCTCCGGGCTGAACTCGGCGGCGATCCGCAGCGAGCGGGCCTCGTCGGCGACGCTCAGGCCGTACCCGCTCTTGATCTCGATCGTGGTGGTGCCCTGCCGCAACGCCTCGGCGCGCAGCCGGGCCACGGTGGCCCGCAGGTCGTCGTCGCCGGCGGCCCGGGTGGCCGCCACCGTGGTCCGGATCCCGCCCCCGGTGTACGGCTGGCCGCTCATCCGGGCGGCGAACTCGGCGGCCCGGTCCCCGGCGAACACCAGGTGTGCGTGGCTGTCCACGAAGCCGGGCAGCACCGCCCGGCCGTCGACGTCGATCCGCCGGTCGGCGGCCGGCGCGTACTTCGCCGGGCCGATCCAGGCGATCCGGTCCTCCTCGACCAGCACCGCCGCCTTGCGCCGGATGCCCAGCGGACCGCCGGTGCCGGTGCCGACCTGGTTGGTGACCAGCTCGCCGATGTTGTCGATCAGCAGGTTGCCCACAGCGCCCCGATCGCCGCTCGTAGTTCCGCCGGCACGTCCACGCCCAGGTGCCGCCCGGCCCGGACCACCGGCCGGCCGTCGACCAGCACGTCCGTCACGTCGGCGGCGGTGGCCGCGAACACCGCCCCGGCCGCCGGCACCCCGGCCGTCCGGGCCGAGTCCAACCGTACGGTGACCAGGTCGGCCCGGGCGCCGACGATGATCGTCCCGGCGTCGGTCCAGCCCAGCGCGGCGTGCCCGGCCGGGCCGGCCGCGGCGAGCAGTTCGGTCGCGGTGAAGTGGCCGCGCCGTTCGGTGCGCAGCCGCTCGTCGAGTTCCACCGCGCGGGCCTCCTCGAAGAGGTCCACCACGGCGTGGCTGTCGCTGCCCAGGCTGAGCGGGCTGCCGGCGTCGGCGAGCCGCCGGGCCGGCCCGATCCCGTCGGCCAGGTCCCGTTCGGTGGTCGGGCAGAGGCAGACGCCGGTGCCGCTGCCGCCGAGCAGCGTCACGTCGCGGTCGGTCAGGTGGGTGGCGTGCACGGCGGTGGCGGCCGGCCCGAGCACCCCGGCGTCGCCCAGCAGCTCGGTCGGGGTGCGGCCGTGCACCGCCCGGCAGGCGTCGTTCTCGGCCCGCTGCTCGGACAGGTGCACGTGCAGCGGCGCCCCCCGGTCGGCGGCCCAGCGAGCCACCTCGGGCAGCTGGTCGGCCGGGACCGCGCGCACCGAGTGCACCGCCGCGCCGAGGCGGGCGTGCCCGCCGGCCGGGCGGAACGCGCCGGCCCGCTCGGCCCACCCGGCGGCGTCGCCGTCGCCGAACCGCAGCTGCCCGCCGGCCAGCGGTGTCCCGTCCACCCCGGCGGTCAGGTAGCAGGTGTCCAGCAGGGTGAGCCGGACGCCCGCCTGCGCGGCCGCCTCGACCAGCGCCGCCGACATGGCGTTCGGATCGTCGTACGGGCGGCCGCCGGGGGCGTGGTGCAGGTAGTGGAACTCGCCGACGCAGGTGATCCCGGCCAGCGCCATCTCGGCGTACGCGGCCCGGGCCAGGGCCAGGTAACGCTCCGGGTCGAGCCGGGCGGCGACCGCGTACATCCGGTCCCGCCAGCTCCAGAAGTCACCCCGCCCGTCCTGGGTACGCCCGCGCAGCGCCCGGTGGAAGGCGTGCGAGTGGGCGTTGGCCAGTCCCGGCAGGGTCAGCCCGGCCAGGCGTACCGCGTCCGGCGGCGGGGTGCGCCCGGCGGTGACCGCGCCGAACCGCCCGTCGGTGACCTCGATCAGCACGTCGTCCACCGGCCCGGCGGCGGGGTCGCCCAGCCAGGCGTGTTCGGCGTGCCAGCGGGTCAGCACGCCAGCTCCTCCAGCACGTCGGCCAGGGCGGTCACGCCGGCCACGCAGTCGTCGTCGGTGGCCGACTCGGCGGGGGAGTGCGACACCCCGGTCGGGTTGCGGACGAACAGCATCGCCGTCGGCAGGTACGCCGCCAGCACCCCGGCGTCGTGCCCGGCCGCCGTGGGCAGCACCGGTACGCCGTCGGCGAGCGCCCGCCGGAACACGGCCAGCAGCCCACCGTCGAACTCGACCGTCCCGGTCACCGACTCGGCGGTCAGCTCGACGGTCGTACCGTCCCGGTCGGCCCGCTCCACGGCCCGGCGGTGCACCGCGTCGACCAGCCCGGTGAGCACGTCCGGGTCGGCGGCGCGGGCGTCCAGCCAGCCGCTGACCCGGGCCGGGACGGCGTTGGTGGCGTTCGGCTCTACCCGCACCCGGCCCACGGTGGCGTGCGCGCCGCGCAGCCGGGCCTCCTTGTTGGCGGCCAGCACGGTGAACGCGAAGGTCAGCATCGGGTCGCGGCGGTCGGTCATCCGGGTGCTGCCGGCGTGGTTGGCCTCGCCGGTGATGTCGAACCGCCAGCGGCCGTGCGGCCAGATGCCGCTGGCCAGGCCCACCGGGGCGGCCAGGTCCACCAGGGCACGACCCTGCTCGACGTGCAGCTCGACGAAGGCACCGAGCCGGCCGACCAGGTCCGGCCGGGCACCGGCCGGCGGCCCGCCCAGCGCCTCGGCGAAGGTGACGCCGTCCCGGTCGGTCAGCGCCGCCGCCCGCCCGGCGTCGATGGCCCCGGTGAGCAGCCGCGATCCCAGGCACGGTACGCCGAACCGGGCGCCCTCCTCCTCGGCGAACGCGGCCACCGCGACCGGCCGGCGCGGCGTCCGGCCCCGGGCCCGCAGCTCGTCCAGGGCGAGGAACGCGCTGACGATGCCGAGCGGCCCGTCGTACGCCCCGCCGTGCGGCACCGAGTCGAAGTGGCTGCCGAGCAGCACGACGTCGTCGGCGTCCTGCGGCAGGCCCGCGAACAGGTTGCCGTTGCCGTCCCCGGTGACCGGCAACCCGCGCCGCCCGGCCTGGTCGCGGAACCAGTCCCGCAGCCGCAGCTCCGGTTCGGTGAACGCGTACCGCAGGTAGCCGCCGGTGCCCGGGTCCCGCCCGATCGGCGCGAGCTCGTCCCACAGCCGGCGGAACGCGCCGGTGTCCGATGCCGGCACGCCTCACGCCTCGGTCATCGGGACGCGGACCCCGGTGGCGGTGGCGACCGCGCGGGCGTCGTCGTAACCGGCGTCGACGTGCCGGATGACCCCCATCGCCGGGTCGTTGGTGAGCACCCGTTCGATCTTCTGGCCGGCCAGCGCGCTGCCGTCGGCGACGCAGACCTGACCGGCGTGGATGGACCGGCCGATGCCCACCCCACCGCCGTGGTGGATGGACACCCAGGACGCGCCGCTGGCCGTGTTGACCAGCGCGTTGAGCAGCGGCCAGTCGGCGATCGCGTCCGACCCGTCGGCCATCGCCTCGGTCTCCCGGTACGGGCTGGCCACGCTGCCGCAGTCCAGGTGGTCCCGGCCGATCACCACCGGGGCGGACAGTTCGCCCGAGGCGACCATCTCGTTGAACCGCACGCCGGCCTTGTCCCGTTCGCCGTAGCCCAGCCAGCAGATCCGGGCCGGCAGGCCCTGGAACGCGACCCGCTCGCCGGCCAGTCGGATCCACCGGGCGAGCGACTCGTTCTCCGGGAACAGGTCCAGGATCGCCCGGTCGGTGGCGGCGATGTCCCGCGGGTCGCCGGAGAGCGCGGCCCACCGGAACGGTCCCTTGCCCTCGCAGAACAACGGCCGGATGTACGCCGGCACGAAGCCGGGGAAGTCGAACGCCCGCTCGTACCCGCCGAGTTTCGCCTCGCCCCGGATCGAGTTGCCGTAGTCGAACACCTCGGCGCCGCCGTCCAGGAAGCCGACCATTGCCTCGACGTGCTTCGCCATCGACGCCCGGGCCCGGTCGGTGAACTCGGCCGGCTTCGCCGTCGCGTAGTCCCGGGCGTCGGCCAGCTCCACCCCCTCCGGCAGGTACGACAGCGGGTCGTGCGCGCTGGTCTGGTCGGTGACGATGTCGATCGGCACGCCCCGGCGGAGCAGCTCGGGGAAGACGGTGGCGGCGTTGCCGACCACGCCGACCGACAGCGCCCGCCGGTCCCGCTTGGCGGCCAGCGCCCGGTCCACCGCGTCGTCCAGCGAGTCGGCCACCTCGTCCAGGTAGCGGTCGGCGACCCGGCGGTCCAGCCGGGACCGGTCCACGTCGACGATCAGGCAGGCGCCGCCGTTCATGGTGACGGCGAGCGGCTGCGCGCCGCCCATCCCGCCGCAGCCGGCGGTCAGCGTCAGCGTTCCGGCCAGGTCACCGCTGAACCTTTTGGCGGCCACCGCGGCGAACGTCTCGTAGGTGCCCTGCAGGATGCCCTGGGTGCCGATGTAGATCCACGAACCGGCGGTCATCTGCCCGTACATGGTCAGGCCGAGCTGTTCCAGCCGGCGGAACTCCGGCCAGGTGGCCCAGTCACCGACCAGGTTCGAGTTGGCGATCAGCACCCGGGGCGCCCACTCGTGGGTGCGCAGCACCCCCACCGGCCGGCCGGACTGCACCAGCATCGTCTCGTCGTCGCGCAGCGTGCCGAGGGTCCGCACCAGCGCGTGGTACGACGGCCAGTCCCGGGCCGCCTTCCCGGTGCCGCCGTAGACCACCAGGTCGTCGGGGCGCTCGGCGACGGCGGGGTCGAGGTTGTTCATCAGCATCCGCAGGGCCGCCTCCTGCGGCCAGCCCGGTGCGGTACGGGTGGTGCCGCGCGGGGCGCGGATCGGCTCGGCCATCGGGTTTCCTCCCGGGGTGAGGGGGTCGGCGAAGCTCAACCGACGAACAACTGACGGCGGGTGGCGGACTGCTCGAACTCCTCCAGCCGGCGCTGCGCGTCGGCCGGTGCGGCGTCACAGATCGCCTGCAGCACCGCCATGGCCAGCGCCATCGGGGCGGTGTGCAGGTCGAAGACGAGTTGGGCGCCGACCGCGGCGGGCAGCACGATCTCGGCGTACTCGGCGGCCGGGCTGACCGGGGAGTCGGTGATGGCCACCACGCTCATCCCGGCGGCGCGCGCCTCGCGCAGCGCGTCCAGCGCCTCCCGGGGATAGCGGGGCAACACGATGGCCAGCAGCGCGCTCGCCCCGGCCGCGCGGGCCTGCTCCAACCGGTCGGCGAGCAGGCTGCCGCCGGTGTCCAGCACCCGGACGTCGGGGTGCACCTTGGCGGCGAAGTAGGCGAAGTAGGCGGCCAGCGGCGCGGCGGCGCGCAGTCCGAGCACCGGCAACGGGCGGCTGGCGGCGAGCAGCTCGCCGGCGGCGGTGACCCGACCCAGGTCGGCCAGTTGCTCGGCGAGCTGATGCAGGTTGTCCACCTCGGCGCGGACCGCGCGTTGCAGCTCGTTGCCGGCCGGCCCGGACGCCGGCGCGGGGACCGCCCCACCACCGGCGACGATCTCCCGCAACCGGCGGCGCAGGGCCGGATACCCGTCGTAGCCCAGGGCCATCGCGAACCGGGTCACCGAGGGCTGGCTGACCCGGGCCAGCTCGGCCACCTCGGCGGCGGAGAGGTAACCGGCCGAGGCGGCGTGCTGCACCAGGCTGTGCGCGATCCGGCGCTGGGTCGGGGTGAGCCGGACGCCGTGGAACAGGTCGAGCACCCGGTCCGTCGGCGCGACGGGCGTCATGATCACCTGTTCATTCACAGTCAGACTCTATGCATGAAACCATTCAGTAGGCAACGGCGACGCGCCGAACCGCCCCGCCCGGCCGCGTGGGCCGGTCGGCCGAGGGAGCCGCCGACCGGATCGTGAAAAGCTGTCCCCATGCGACTCGCGTCGATCCACACGTACCCGGTCAAGAGCTCCCACGGCCAGGACCACGCCTGCCTGCAGGTCCTGCCCTGGGGCCTGGCCGGCGACCGGCGCTGGATGCTCGTCGACGACGCCGGGGTCGGCGTCACCCAGCGGGAGGTCGCCGCGATGGTCCAGCTGCGACCCGCGGTACGCACCGGCGGCCTGGTGCTGCGCGCGGCCGGCCGGCCCGACCTCGACGTGCCGGAACCGACCGGCGCCGCCCCGGTCGACGTACGGGTGTTCAACAACCGGCTTCGGGTGCCCGCCCTGCCGGCCGGCGCCGCCGCCGACCGCTGGCTCGCCGACCTGCTGGGCCGCGAGGTACGCCTGGTCTGGCTCGCCGAGCCCACCCGGCACCAGCCGCGCGACGACCGGCCCGACGCGGACGCCCGGCTCGACGCGGGTGACCGGGTCAGCTTCGCCGACGGCTACCCGCTGCTGCTGGCCAACTCGGCCTCGCTGGCCCAGCTCAACGACTGGCTGGCCGAATCCGGCAGCACCGAGGGGCCGCTGCCGATGACCCGGTTCCGACCCAACGTGGTGGTCGACGACGCGCCACCGTGGGCCGAGGACGACTGGACCGGTCGGCGGCTGCGGATCGGCTCGGCGGTCTTCCAGGTCGCCGACGGTTGCGACCGGTGCGTGGTCACCACCACCGACCAGGAGACCGGGGTGCGCGGCAAGCAGCCGCTGCGGATCCTGGCCGAGCGCCGCAAGTTCGGGCGGGACCTGCTCTTCGGCCAGAACCTCGTCCCGGTCGGCAGCGTCCGCGCGGTCGGCTCCGGCGCGGACGGCGTACCGGTCGACATCGACGACTTCGGCACCATCGGCGTCGGCGACCCGGTCGAACTGCTGCCCTGAAGCCCAACGACCGGGCAACACCGTCCGTTACGCCCGTCAACGCCGGCCGTGGGGTGATTGTCGCCACCGTCCAGGCGGGACTTTCGGCCCTGAATGCCCGGCCCGTCCCGCTGGTCTGATGGCGTTCGGCCCGCTCACCCGGGGGCCGAACGCCATCAGACCTTCGGAGGAACCCATGCTGTCGGCGTCGTCCGCGTCCGTCGTCACCGCCACCCTGCCGCTCGTGCGGGCGCACGGCGAGGAGGTGACCGGCACCTTCTACCGGCGCATGTTCGCCGCCCACCCGGACCTGCTCAACCTGTTCAACCGGGGCAACCAGGCCACCGGCGCGCAGCGGCAGGCGCTGGCCGGGTCCGTCGTCGCGTACGCCGAGCACCTCACCGGCGCCACCGACCTGCCGTGGAACGCGATCCTCGACCGGATCGCCCACAAGCACGCCTCGCTGGGCATCACCCCGGCCCGGTACACCGTCGTCGGCCACCACCTGCTCGCCGCCGTGGCCGAGGTGCTCGGCGACGCCGTGACGCCGCAGATCGCCGCGGCCTGGGAGGAGGTGTACTGGTTGATGGCCTGCGAGCTGGTCGCCCGCGAGGCACGGCTCTACCACGGCGCCGGAGTCGGTTCCGACGTCGACGTGTGGCGCGCCTGGCGGGTCACCGGCCGCACCGACGACACCGCGGACGTGGTCTCGTTCACCCTGGTCCCCGCCGACGGCGGTCCGGCACCGGACTTCACCCCGGGCCAGTACGCCTCCGTCGCCGTCGACCTCGGCCCGGACGACCGGCAGATCCGCCAGTACAGCCTCTCCGGTCGCCCCGGCCTCGGCGGTTGGCGGATCACCGTGAAGCGGATCCGGGCCACCGCCGACAGCCCGGCCGGCACCGTCTCCACGTACCTGCACGACACCGTCGCCGTCGGCGACACGCTGCGGCTCAGCCCACCGTTCGGCGAGGTGAGCGCCGTGCCCGGCGACGGACCACTGCTGCTGGTCAGCGCAGGCATCGGCGTCACCCCGGCGATGTCGGCGCTGGCCCACCTCGCCGCCACCGACCCGGACCGCCCGGTGGCGCTGGTGCACGCCGACCGCAGCGAATCGACCCACGCCCTGCGCGCCGAACTCGGCGGGCTGGTGAACGACCTGCGGGACGCCACCGTCGACCTCTGGTACGAGCGGGTGACCTCGGACCACGGGCTGCCCGGCGCCCGGGTCAAGGCCGGCCTGGTCGACCCCGACCACATCCCGCTCGTCCCCGGGGTCCGGGTGCACCTGTGCGGACCGCTGGAGTTCATGGCGGTGGTCCGGCGCGGCCTGCTCGCCCGTGGCGTACCGGGCGGGGACATCGCGTACGAGGTGTTCGGCCCGGGCATGCTGCGCCCGGACGCCGACCGTCGGTGAACCCGGCCGTCGGGGGACGCCCGCCGGCGCACGCCCGGAACCGGTCCGTCTTAGGTTTGTCTTAGATGCGTTGTCCGGTTGCCACCCGGTCCGGAAGCATGCACCGGTGTGACCGACACCGGGTATCCCGCCTGGGGCGACACCGGCGGAACGCCACCGCAGGCCGACGACCCCCGGCCGCCGCGTGTCGACCGGCGGACGGCCGACCGGCGCCGGATGGGACGCTGGCTGCTGGCCAGCGGCGCCACCACGGCCGCCGCCGTCGTCGTCGGCGTGGCGCTGACCGCCCAGTTCGGCGCGGCGTCGGCCTGCGCCGCACCGGCCCGGCTGGCCGCCGCACCGCCGACGGGGACCAGCACGCACACCGGCAAGGCCACCTACTACGACTCGCAGGGCAACGGCGGCAACTGCTCGCTGCCCACCGCCCCGGCCGACCACCGCTACGTCGCCCTCGGCCCGAGCGAGTACTCGGCCGGCGCGGCCTGCGGCGGTTACCTCGACGTGACCGGCCCGAAGGGCACCGTCCGGGTGCTGATCATGGACAAGTGCCCGGAGTGCGCGCCCGGCCACCTCGACCTGTCCAAGGAGGCGTTCGCCGCGATCGGCAACCCCACCCAGGGCATCATCCCGATCACCTACCGGGCGGTGGTCGACCCGCCGACCGGGCCGCTCACCTTCCGGATGAAGGAGGGCTCGTCGCAGTGGTGGTTCGCCGTCCAGGTCGGCAGCCACGGCAACCCGCTCCGGTCGGTCGAGGCCCGGCCTGCCGGCGGCGGGAGCTGGCGCTCCGCCGCCCGGCAGGACTACAACTACTGGCTCGTCGACAACGGCCTCGGTCCCGGCCCGTACGCGATCCGGGTCACCGACGTGTACGGCCACCAGGTCGTCGCCACCGGCATCCGGATGACACCCGGCCAGGTGCAACGCTCCACGGTCACCATGTACGGCGCGGCGGCCCGCCGGGCGGAGCCCACCCGTACCACCGCCCGGGCGACCCCGGTCGCGACCGCGTCCCCCACCGCGGCCGTGACCCCGTCGAGCACCCCGGCCGCCGCGGACCCGGCGGTGGCGGACCAGGCCGCGCCGCTCGCGGCCGCCGCCCCGGTCCCGACCCCGGCCCGCTGCGGCTGACCCGGCGCCCCGATCGGGCGGGGCGCCGGGTCAGCTCGACCGGTGGCCGGGCTCACGCCCCGGCCGCCACCCGCCGGTCGAGGATCGGCCGGACCACGAACCGGCTCAGCAGCGGCCACCCCAGCACCACCACCACGGCCGCGTAGATCAGGTACGACACCGGCCCGCCCAGCAGGCCGGACAGCTCCCCGCCGGACAACTGCAACGCCCGCCGGCCCTGCAACTCGGCCCGCGGCCCGAGGATCACCCCCACGATCAGCGGCAGCACCGGCAGCCCGAACCGGCGCATCCCGAAGCCCAACAGGCCCAGGGTCAGCAGCAGGAACAGGTCGAACGGCTGCGCGTTGACCGCGTACGCGCCCATCGAGGCGAAGAACACGATCCCCGCGTACAGGTACGGGCGGGGGATGCGCAGCAGCTTCGCCCAGGCCGGCGCGAGCGGCAGGTTCAGCACCAGCAGCAGCAGGTTGCCGACGAACAGGCTGGCGATCAGCGTCCACACCAGGCCCGACTCGCGCTGGAACAGCAGCGGGCCGGGCTGGATGCCGTACCCCTGGAAGGCGGCCAGCATCACCGCGGCGGTGGCGTTGGTGGGCAGGCCGATCGCCAGCATCGGCACCAGCGTGCCCGCCGCGGAGGCGTTGTTCGCCGCCTCCGGTCCGGCGACCCCCTCGATGGCGCCCCGGCCGAACTCCTCCGGATGCTTCGACAGCTTCTTCTCCGTCGCGTACGACAGGAAGGTCGGGATCTCCGCCCCGCCGGCCGGCAGCGCCCCGAACGGGAACCCGTACGCCGTCCCGCGCAGCCACGGCTTCCACGACCGCCGCCAGTCCCGGCGATCCATCCACGGCCGCCCGACCGGGACCACCTGCACCGGCTTGCGACGCAGGTGCGCGGCGATCCACAGCGCCTCACCCATGGCGAAGATGCCCACCGCCACCACGACCACGTCGATGCCGTCGGCCAACTGCGGCAGGCCGAGGGTGAGCCGCTGCTGGCCGCTCACCGAGTCGATCCCGATCAACCCGATCACCAGGCCGATCAGCAGCGAGGCGAAACCACGGATCCGGGACGCGCCGAGCACCGCGGTCACCGCCACGAACGCCAGCAGCATCAACGCGAAGTAGTCCGGCGCGCCGAGACTGATGGCGAACGCCACCACCACCGGGGTCACCAGCACCAGCAGCAGGGTGGCGATGGTGCCGGCCACGAAGGAACCGATCGCGGCGGTGGCCAGGGCCTGCGCGGCCCGGCCCGCCTTCGCCATCTTGTGCCCCTCGATCGCCGTCACCACCGACGACGACTCGCCGGGGGTGTTCAGCAGGATCGAGGTGGTCGACCCGCCGTACATGCCGCCGTAGAAGATGCCGGCGAACATGATGAACGCCTGGGTGGGCTCCATCCCGTAGGTGACCGGCAGCAGCAGCGCCACCGTCATCGCCGGGCCGATCCCCGGCAGCACCCCGACCGCCGTGCCGATGGTCACCCCGAGCAGCGACACCAGCAGGTTCATCGGGGTGACGACGCTGGCGAAACCGTCGAGCAGGTTGGCGAGATTGTCCATCAGAGGATTCCTTGCAGGATGCCGGCGGGCAGGTTGACCCCGAGCCCGATCGCGAACGTGTAGAAGGTGATCAGCGACAGGGCCACCGCGATGAGCAGGTTCCGGACGTAATGCCGGTTGCCGAGGGCGAACGCCGAACCCCAGAACAGCAGCGTCCCGCTGATCACCCAACCGAGCGGTTCGATCAGCACCGCGTTCAGCACGAACGCGGCGATCAGCAGCAGCACCGTGCGCCAGTCGATCCGGCTGGTCAGGTCGACGTCCTCGCCGGCCTCCGGCTCGCCGGTGCCACCCCGGGCCACGTCGACCGCGTAACAGACCGCGAGCACCAGCAGCAGCACGCCGAGCAGGATCGGCACCGGTCGTGGCCCGATCGAGTCGGCGCTGCTGATGCTGTGCCCGGTCCGGGCCGCGTCGACAAGCGTCAACACCCCGACCACGGCGAGGAACGCGCACACGCCGTACTGCGCCCGGTCCGGACCCCGCGCCGGCCCGATCTCCGGCTCCGGCTCCGGTACCGCGGCGGCCGGGCCGGCGAGCGCGCCGACCCGGTCACCGCTCCCGGTCGACGACCCGGTCACGCCAGCCCGAGCTGCTTGAGCAGATCCGCCACCGACTTGTCCTGGTCGGTGAGGAATGTCGCGAACTGGTCACCGGTGACGAACGCGTCGGTCCAACCCCGCTTCGTCAGCTCGGCCTTCCACTCGTCCGAGTCGTGCATCTTGGTGAGCGCGTCCACCCAGACCTTCCGGTCCGCGTCGCTGATCCCCGGCGGCGCCACGATGCCCCGCCAGTTGGTGAAGACCAGGTCGATCCCGGAACCCTTCAGCGTCGGCACGTCCTTCAACGCCCCGATCGGCTGCTCGCTGGTCACCGCCAGCACCCGGATCTGACCGGCCTCCACCTGGTCCAGGAACTCGCCGAAGCCGCTGGCAGCGAAGGCCACCTTGCCGCCCAGCACCGCCGGCAGCAGCTCACCCCCGCCGTCGTACGAGACGAAGTTGACCTGCTTCGGATCGATCCCGACGGCCTTCGCGAGCTGCATCGGCAGCAGGTGGTCCGGGCCGCCGGGCGACGACCCGCCGCCGACCGTCACCGACTTCGGGTTGGCCTTCCAGGCCGCGACCAGGTCGGCGATCGACTTGTACGGCGAGTTCTTCGGCACCACGATCGCGCCGGCTTCCTCGATCAACTTCGCCAGCGGGGTGGTCTGGGTCAGCGTCGCGGCCGACTTCGACGTGTACGAGGCACCGACCACGCCCAGGCCCATCTGCATGGCCAGCTTGCCGTTGCCCTTCTCGTTCACCACCCGCTGCAGGCCGACCGTGCCGCCCGCACCCGGCAGGTTGAACACCTGCACCCCGGTGGCGATCTTCGCGTCCTCCATCACCTTCGCGGCAGTCCGGGCCGTGGTGTCGTACCCGCCGCCGGGCGTGTTCGGCACCATGATCCGCAGTCCGGTGGCGGGCTTGCCGTCACCGGCCGCCCCCGCGTCGTCCTTCTTCGCGGTCGCACCACACCCGCCGGCCGCGAGAACCGCGACAGCCAGGCCCGCCACCAGGGCGGTTCTCCGAGTTGCCATCTTGTTTCACTTTCATTTCGCAGGAGTTCGGCGGCATGATGATGGCCCCCCGGCGGGCACCGAGTCTGCCTTCTGTCAGCAGCGGAAATTGAGGTCTTTGTGGTCACGATCACCGGCCGCCGACGCACGCTGGCCAGCCAGCTGCTGGTGCTGCAGCTGGCGATCATCGTCGTGGTGCTGGTCGCCGTCGCCGCGGTGTCCCTGGCCCAGTCGGCCGCCACGTTCGACCGGGTCGAGAGCCGCCGGGTCGCCGCCCTCGGTGAACAACTCGCCGTCCACCCGCTGCTGCGCGACCGGCTCGGCCGCCCCGCGCCGGCCGAGGCCGTCGCACCGCTGCTGCAGACCGTGCTCACCCAGGCCGGCGTCACCACCGTGACCGTCGCCGACGCCCGCGGCCAGGTGGTCAGCTCCACCGACCCCACCCTGATCGGGTCACCCGTCGTCTTCGGCGACCCGGCCGTGGCCCGGGGCCGTAGCTGGGTCGGCGAACTGGACGTCAACGGATCCCGGGAACTGGTCGCCCAGGTGCCGGTGCTCGGCGACCGGGCCGGCAACCTCGGCCGCTACCTCGGCGCCGTGATCATCGGCGAGGCCGCGCCCACCTGGTCCGAACGCCTGGTCGGCGCCTCCTCGTACCTGATCGGCTACCTCGGCCTGGCCAGCGCCCTCGGGGTGGTCGGCTCCTGGCTGCTCGCCCGGCGGATCAAACGGCAGACCCTCGGCCTGGAACCCCGCGAGATCGCCGGCCTGGCCGAACACCGCGAGGCGCTGCTGCACGGCATCGCCGAGGGCGTCATCGCCCTCGACCCGCAGCTGCGGGTCACCCTGGTCAACGAGGTCGGCCGGCGGCTGCTCGACCTGCCCACCCACTGCCTCGGCCGCAGCCTCGCCGACCTCGGCGTCGAGGGTCGGCTCCGGGACGTGCTGGCCGGCGCCGGCGGCGACCCGGACTCCCGCGACGACGTCGTCGTCCGCCGGGGCAAGGTGCTGGTGATGAACCGGATGACGGTCACCAAGGACGGCCGCCGGCTCGGCTCGGTCACCACCCTGCGGGACCGCACCGAACTGGCCCGGCTGGAACGCGAGATCGGCTCCTTCCGCAGCACCACCGAACTGCTCCGGGCCCAGGCCCACGAGTTCGCCAACCAACTGCACACCATCTCCGGCCTGATCCAGATCGGCGAGCACGACGAGGTGGTCCGCTACGTCGACGCGCTCAGCCGGCACCGCGCCTCGCTCGACCTCACCGTCACCAGCCGGATCCACGACACCGCCGTCGCCGCCCTGCTGATGGCCAAGTCCGCCCAGGCCGCCGAACGCCGGGTCGAACTGCGCGTCTCCGAACGCACCGGGCTGGACCGGCTCGACCCGGAGGCCTCCGCCGACGTGGCGACCGTCCTGGGTAACCTCGTCGACAACGCCCTGGAGGCGGTCACCGCCCCGGTCGGCGACGCCGCCGGCTGGGTCGAGGTGGAGCTGCGTCAGGACACCTCCAGCGTGGAGATCGCGGTCCGCGACTGCGGGCCCGGGGTGGCGCCCGAACTCGCCCAGGAGGTCTTCGCGCACGGCTTCACCACCAAGGCCGCCCGGGGTGGCGAACGCGGCATCGGCCTGGCCCTGACCCGGCTGGTCTGCAAGCGCCGCGGCGGCGAGATCGCCGTGACCAACACCGACGAGGGCGCCATGTTCACCGCCCGGATGTCGATCACCACCCCGGCGGCCGTCGCATGATCGACGTACTGGTGGTCGACGACGACTTCATGGTGGCCCGGATCCACCGCGGCTTCGTCGAACGCGTCGACGGGTTCCGGGTGGTCGGTGCCGCCAGCACCGGCGAGGAGGCGCTCGCCGCCGTCGACCGACTCCGCCCCGACCTGGTGCTGCTCGACCTCTACCTGCCCGACATGTTCGGCCTCGACGTGGTGACCCGGATGCGGGCCGCCGGCCACGACTGCGACATCCTGGTCATCAGCGCCGCCCGGGAAGCCGACGCCGTCCGCCGCGCGGTCCGCTACGGCGCGGTCAACTACCTGCTCAAGCCGTTCGGCTTCGACGAACTGCGGACCCGACTGGAGCAGTACGCCAACCGGCGCGACACGCTGCGCGCCACCGTGGTCAGCGACCAGGCCGACGTCGACCGGGTGCTGTCCCGGGTCCGTAACCCGCCGGGCGCCGCCGCCCTGCCCCGCGGCCTCAGCCCGGAATCCGCCGAACTGGTCGAGCACGCGCTCCGGGACGCCGCCGGCACCCTCTCGGCGGCCGAGTGCGCGGGCCGGGTCGGCATGTCCCGGGTCAGCGCCCGCCGCTACCTGGAACACTTCGCCGACACCGGCCGCGCCGAGGTCACCCTCAAGTACGGCGCCGCCGGCCGCCCCGAACGCCGCTACTGCTGGCGCGGCTGACCGGGGCTAACGGACGGGGATCACCGCGACGGGGTATTGCTCGTATCGTTTCGGCTCGGCGGTGACCAGGGGCCGACCCATCGGCCATTCGGCATCGGGACGGCGCGCGTCGAACCTGTGCCCTTGGGGCATTTGGTGCGGAAGAGGGGACTTGAACCCCTACGCCCGAAGGCACGGGAATCTAAATCCCGCGCGTCTGCCGATTCCGCCACTTCCGCTGGCCCCATGAGTCTAGAGCGTGCGAAGCACGAGGCTCAGAGCCGCTCCCGAGAATTCGCGGACTGCCGGGCCTGGGCTCCACATTCGACCTCGGATCGGAACCGATAGAGGCGGACCCGCCACGGCCACCGCACGGCCGGACGCTTCGCCGTACTCGGCAGGCGCCTGCCGAGTGGGATGCCGGTCGGCGTTGTCGCCTCGTCGTCATAGATCACATCCGGTACGAGGCTGGCCGCACGGCGACTGCCCGCGTAGGTCGCAGTCTGGCTGTGACAGTTGGGGCACAGGAACCTGAGGTTGCGCGGTCGGTTGTCCAGGAAGTCGCCGTTGATGTGATCGACGTGCAGGGTCAGTGAGGCGCCCTGCCAGGTCGAACCGACGCCGCACCGCTCGCACTGCTCAGGCAAGCCGATCAGTCGAAGGGCACGTTTGAGTCGGTGGCCCGGCGTTCGCCGGGAACCCGGCGGCAGCTTGATCAACAGTTGCGGTGGAGTGAGGCGAGGGCCCGGTCTTCCGCGGTTGTGGGCGTTGCCGGTGAAGTGCGACGTGTCGATGCCGAGATGCCGCAACCGCCGACTGATGTGTGCGTGTGAGCCGCCGCTGATCCGTACGCCGAGGAGGCGCATCACCTCTGTCACGCTGTGGGCCTGGGCTGCGGCCTCCGCGAGCATCTCGGGTGTGTACTTGTATCTGACCACGCACGCACCGTAGCGTCCGGCTACGACATTTCTCGTGGCCGGACGCCGCCGCCGCGGCCTCAGTCCAGGCCCAGGTCCTTGCGGAGCTTCGCGACGTGGCCGGTGGCCTTGACGTTGTACAGCGCCTTCTCGATCCGCCCCTGCTCGTCGATGACGAACGTCGAGCGGATCACCCCGGTCACCGTCTTGCCGTAGAGCTGCTTCTCGCCGTACGCGCCGTACGCGGTGAGCACCGTCTTGTCCTCGTCCGACACCAGCGGGAAGGTGATCGCGTCGTGCTCCCGGAACTTCGCGAGCTTGGCCGGCTTGTCGGGGGAGATGCCGACCACCTCGTAGCCGGCGGCCTGGAGTGAGGCGAGCGAGTCGCGGAAGTCGCACGCCTGCTTGGTGCAGCCGGGGGTCATCGCGGCCGGGTAGGCGTACAGGATGACCTTGCGGCCGCGGAGGCCGGCGAGCGAGACCTTGTCGCCGGTGTCGGTGGGCAGGTCGAAGGCCGGTGCGGCGTCGCCGGGCGCGAGGCGGTTGGGCGCGGTCATGTCGGAAACCCTACCGCTCGGCACCGACGAGCAGCGCCTCCGCCGCGGCGGTACGGGCGTAGAGCAGGTACCGGCCGGTCCGGTATCCGGTGACCAGTCCGGCGTCGCGCAGCGCGGTGAGGTGCTGGGAGACGGTGCCGGCGGTCAGGTCGCAGCGCCCGGCCAGTTCGGTGGTGGACGCCGGTACGGCCAGTTCGTGCAGCAGGGTGGCCCGGGTCCGGCCGAGCACCCGCCCCAACGCCGCGTCGGCCGGTCGGTTCGGGCGTTCCCACAGGGTGCCGACCGCGCCGGCCGGGTAGCGCAGCACGGGCTGCCCGTACGTGCCGAGGTTGGTGAAGATCCGTGGGCCACCGAAGACGGTGGGGACCAGCAGCAGTCCCGAGCCGTCGAGTCGCACGGTGCCGGACGTGCTGAACAGGTCGACCCGCAGCGTGTCGTCGACCAGCCGGACGTACGGGTTGAGCTGGTTGAGCAGGCCGTGTACGCCGTCGCCGGCCATCCGCCGGGCGCCGATCAGCACCTCCCGGTCCAGCAGGGTGGACATCCGCGGCCAGTACGGCGCGACGGCGGCGTCGAAGTAGACCCGGATGGCGTCGGCGAGCCGGGCGAGTCCGGCGGGCGGGTCGGCGTACAGGTCGGCGAGCCCGGCCGGGCGCGGTCCGGGCCGCTGGTCGAGGTCGGCGCGGACCAGGTCGGGCGGGGTGGTGACCAGGGCGGCGAGTTCCAGCTCCAGGGTGGGGCGGCTGGTGGCCGGTGGCGGGCAGACGAAGCTCGGGATCACCCGGGCCGGCACCGGGATCAGGTCGCCGAACGGCCGCCAGTCCACCTCGGCCAGCCGGGGTCCGGCCCGGTCGGCCCAGGGCAGGTGCTGCGGGAACCGTCGCGGGTTGTTGATCACCCGCACGCTGGCGACGGCCTCCCACAGGGGTGAGACGGCGAACCGGACGTTGGCCAGATCCCGGACGCCCAGACCGACCCGCAGCACCGGCGTACCTCCCGTGGATTCGGCGAGGGTCAAATTTATCGCCGTCGGTCCGGTCGGTCGGCAGCCTGACCGGCATGACGATCACCACTCCGCCCGCGCGGGCGCCGGGTCCGACCAGGGCCGCCGGCTGGCCGCGTCCGTTCCGATTCCTGTACGCCGCGAGCCTGCTGGACGGCCTCGGGTACCAGGTCAGTTTCCTGTCGGTCCCGGTGCTCGCGGTGGCCGTGCTGGACGCCGGCCCCGGTCAGGTGGGCCTGTTGGGCATGTTGAGCACCGTCGCCTTCCTGCTGATCGGGTTGCCGGCCGGAGTCTGGGTGGACCGGCTGCCCCGGCGTACCGTGCTGCTGGTCGCAGAGCTGGGCCGGGCGGCGTTGTTCGCCTCGGTGCCGCTGGCCTGGTGGGCCGGCGCGCTGACCGTCGGCCAGATGTACGTGGTGGTGGCACTGGTCGGGGTCGGCACGGTCTTCGCGGACGTGGCGGCGCAGAGCTACCTGCCGGAGCTGGTCGGCTGGGACCGGCTGATCGGGGCGAACGCGGTGCTGGTCAGCACGGGTGGCGTCCTGCAGATCGCCGGCCGGGGGTTCGGCGGGCTGCTCGTCCAGGCGGTCGGCGCGCCGGTGGCGGTGGCGCTCAACGCGGTCACGTACCTGCTGTCGGCGGGCCTGATCGCCCGGCTGTGTCCGAACCCGGCCGCCGCGCCGGTGCCGGGCGGCGTCCCGGCGTCGGCAGCGGTGGGTGCGTCGGGTCGGCCCGGGACCGTCGCGCCGGTGCCGGACCGGTCCCGGCGGGTGGGCGGTGGCTTCGGCCGGCAGCTCGCCGAAGGGCTGCGGCACGTGTTGGGCAATCCGTTGCTGCGGCCCTTGGTGCTGTCGAACACCCTCACCAACCTGACCATGCAGCTGATGACGGTGATGCTGCCGGTGGTGTTCCTGCGGGATCTCGGTCTGGGCGCGGGGGTGCTCGGCGCGTTCCTCGGCTGCGGCGGGGTGGGCGCGCTGCTCGGTTCGCTCGTCGCCCGGCCGCTCGCGGCCCGGATCGGGTACGGCCGGGCGTTGTGGCTGCCCGGGTTGCTGGTGGCCCCGACGGCCGCGCTGGTGCCGTTGGTGGACGGCGGGCCGCGGCTGTGGTTGGCCGGGTTCGGGTGGCTGGCGTTGGCCTGGCGGACCGGGATCGGCAACGTGGTCGGGGTCAGTTTCCGGCAGCGGGCCACCCCGGACGCGTTGCTCGGCCGGATGAACGCGACGTTCCGGTTCCTGCTCACCGGCGCCCTGGCGGTGGGGGCGGGGCTGGCCGGCCTGCTCGGCGCGTACGGGAGCGTCCGTACCTCGCTCTGGTTGGGTGCCGCCGGTGCGGCGTCGAGCTGGCTGCCGGTCTTCTGCTCCCGCCTGCGCTCCCGTCGCGAGTTGCCCGACTGACCGACGGCTCGTCCGTTCCGTCGGTCACAAGATCGACGGTGCGTCTCGCGTCCTGCCGGTGGTTGTTGCAAGATGTTGGCAACAAGGATTCGGTCCCAATAGGCTGAGGCGTCGGTGCGGACGGCCCGGCCGGGCAGGGGAGGTCGCGTGAAGACGCTCGCGATGCATATCTCGAACGGGATCATCAACGGTCCGGTCGCCGCGTTGTACGCGGCCTTCGCGCTGGCGGTGCTCGCGCTCTGCGTCCTGCGTGGCCGGCGCGACCTCGACGACCGGCTGGCGCCGATGGCCGGGCTGGTCGCCGCGTTCATCTTCGCCGTACAGATGATCAACTTTCCGATCTTCACCGGTGCCGTCAGTGGTCACCTGCTCGGCGGCGCGCTCGCCGCGATGCTGGTCGGGCCGTGGGTGGGCGCGCTCTGCGTGGCCGTGGTGCTGGTCGTGCAGTCGCTGGTCTTCGGCGACGGCGGGGTCGCGATGCTCGGCCTCAACATCAGCAACATGGCGATCATCGGCACCGCCGCGGCGTACCTGTTGATCGCGCTGCTGCTGCGGGTGCTGCCGCGGACCCGGACCGGCCTGGCGGTGACCGCCTTCGTGGCCTCGGTGGTCAGCGTGCTGGCCGCCTCGCAGGGCTTCATCCTGCAGTACTGGTTGGGCGGCACCACCGACCTCGGCGGCGGCCTGGCCGGGCTGGCCGGCACGATGGCCGGCGTGCACCTGCTGATCGGCATCGGCGAGGGCCTGATCACCGCGACCACCGTGGTCACCGTCGCGAAGGTCCGCCCCGACCTGGTCTACGCCCTGCGCGGCCTGCGCCGGACCGCGCCGGAAGCGTCGCCGCCGGGCGCGTCGGGGTCCGGCACCTCGCCGGTACGCCCGCAGCCCGCGCCCCCGCAGCAGCCGGTCACCGGCACCGGTCCGGCCGCGTCGACGACGGCCGCGGGAGGTGCCCGGTGACCCGGCGGTGGGGGTTCCTGGTCGGCGGCCTGCTGGTCGCGCTGCTGCTGGCCGGGGTGGTGAGCAACTTCGCCTCGCCGCACCCGGACGGGCTGGACTCGTCGCTGCGCCAGGGCTGCACGGTCGACGCCGAGGATCACGTCACCGGTGGCAGTTGCCCCGCCCAGCGGGCCAGGGACCACGAACTCGGCGGGCCGCTGGCCGACTACGGCATCAAGGGGATCGACAACCCGTACCTGTCCACCGGGCTGTCCGGGGTGATCGGCGTCCTGCTGACCTTCGCCATCGGCGGCGGCGTCTTCTGGCTGGTCCGCCGGCGCGGCCCGGCCACCCCGGACGAGGCGCCGGCGGTCGCGGGCGAGGCGCCGGCGGTGGACGACCGCCGGGCGGGCTAGGCCGGCCGGGATGGGTGCCGGACACGCCCACCTGCTGTACCGGGAGCACGCCTCGCCGGTGCACCGGCTGGCGCCGGAGGTCAAGATCATTGCCATGGTGGCCTTCACGATCGCGGTGGTGGCCACCCCACGGCACGCCTTCTGGGCGTTCGCCGGGTACGCGGCACTGGTCGTCGCGGTGGCGGCGGCGGCCCGGATCGGGCCGCGCTGGCTGCTCACCCGCTCGGCGATCGAGGTGCCGTTCGTGCTGTTCGCGGTGGCGCTGCCGGTCATCGGCACCGGTGCGCGGGTCGACGTACTCGGCCTCAGCCTCTCCGTCGACGGCCTCTACGGCGGCTGGAACATCCTGGCCAAGGGCACCCTCGGGGTGCTCGCGTCGCTGCTGCTGGCCGGTACCACCACGATGCGGGACCTGATCCTCGGCCTGGACCGGCTGCGCTGCCCGCAGATCCTCACCCAGATCGCCACCTTCATGCTGCGCTACCTCGACGTGCTGGTCGGCGAGGCCCGCCGGATGCGGGTGGCCCGGATCTCGCGGGGCGACGACCCGCGTTTCCTCTGGCAGTTGCGCGGCTTCGCGGCCGGCGTCGGCGCGCTCTTCCTGCGCGCGTTCGAGCGCGGCGAGCGGGTCTACCTGGCGATGGTGTCCCGCGGCTACCAGGGCCGGATGCCGGCCGTCTGGACCGACGCCGACGCCGCCACCGCCGGCCAGTGGGCGGCGGCGGCCACCGTCCCGGTCACCGCCGCCGCGATCGCCACCGCCGCCCTGCTGATGTCATGATCGGGTACGTGCAACCGGCTCCCCCCTCGCTCGACGTGCGCGGCGTGCGTTTCGCCTACCCGGACGGTCACGTCGCCCTGCAACAGGTCGACCTGACCGTGCCGAAGGGGGACCGGGTGGCCCTGCTCGGCCCGAACGGCGCCGGCAAGACGACCCTGGTGCTGCACCTCAACGGGATCCTCACCGCGGCCGCCGGCACGGTCACCGTCGGCGGGCTGACCGTGGACTCGGACCGGGCCACGCTGGCCGAGATCCGCCGCCGGGTCGGCATCGTCTTCCAGGACCCGGACGACCAGTTGTTCCTGCCCACCGTCGCCGAGGACGTCGCCTTCGGGCCCGCCAACCTGGGCCTGCGCGGTCCCGAACTGGCGGCCCGGGTGGACGAGGCGCTCACCGCCGTGGGCATGCTGGAGCACCGCGACCGGGCGCCGCACCACCTGTCGTTCGGCCAGCGTCGCCGGGTGGCGGTGGCCACCGTGCTGGCCATGCACCCGGAGATCCTGGTGCTGGATGAGCCGTCGTCCAACCTGGACCCGGCCGCCCGCCGGGAACTGGCCACGATCCTGCGCGGCCTGCCGGTGACCCTGCTCATGGTCACCCACGACCTGCCGTACGCGCTGGAACTGTGCGAACGTTCGGTGATCCTGGACGGCGGCCGGATCGTGGCCGACGGGACCACGCCCGACCTGCTCGCTGACGCGGACCTGTTGGCCCGGCACCGGCTGGAGCTGCCCTACGGCTTCGACCCGGCGGTGGCCGCCGCCCGCCTCGCCGCCACCCCCGACCGGAGTGCGCCGGCACGACCGGCGGCGTGAAGCCGGAGGGCGCGGCCGGCGGCCGTTCCGGCGCCGACGGCGATCACCAGGGCGACCAGCGTCCGAGCCGCCGACCCCGGCCACGGCACCGGCGCCACCGATCGGGTGAACACCCCAGCGTTGAGCACGCCGCCGAACACGGCCAGACAGGTCCCGGCCATGGCCAGGGCGAAGTCGGCGGTCGAGCCCCGGGCCGGGGCGTGGCCGGCGGTGGTCGGGCGTCGGGCCAGGGCGTGGCCGGCGGCGGCCAGCGCGGCCAGGCCGGACAGGGTGGTCCAGAGCTGCCCGCCGAACAGGCCGCCCAGGACGGTGCCCACCCCGCCGGTCGGTCCGTCGAGCTGTCGCCCCACGGCGAGGGCGACCGCACCCAGACCGGCCAGGCCGACCAGGACCGCCGGGGCCGCGACGAGCAGCGGGCCCCGGGTGGGCAGGAGGCTCAACCCGGCCACGGCCAGCGCGCCGAGCAGGGCGTACGCCCACCAGGCCGCCGGGTCGGGCGGGGGCAGCCAGTCGAGGATGCCGCGCAGTTCGACGACGGTCGTACCGTCCCGCAGCGGCACCACCCAGTCGCGGATCCGGTGCGGCCGGTCGGGGGCGGCGCGTACCTGGTCGGGGGCCGTTTCCTCGGTCCAGTGGGTGCGCCGGTCGTGCCAGCGGGCCACCGGTTCGGTGCCGATGCGCCGCCACCGCGGCGGCAGTGCCGGGTCGGCGGTGGTGGGCACGGCGGTGTCGCCGTCCAGGGTCTGGTTCAGGTACGTCGCGGGGGAGTGCACGTTCTCGTACACCCCGTCGGGGCGGATCTCCAGGTAGGGCTCGCCCCGGTAGCCGAGCACCTCGACGGTGCGGCCGGTGCGGTTGGTCAGCTCCAGCCGGGCGCCGGACTCGACGGTCCGGGCGGTCAGGCCCGGGACGGCCGGGGCGGGCCCGATCACCCCGGTGCGGTAGTCGGTGCCGTCCGGCGCGTCCGACGCGTGCGCCCACGCCGGCGCGGCCACCCCCAGGACGGCGATGGTCGCGGTGGCCAGCAGCAACCCGAGCCGACCGACCAGGTGCCGTCCCGCGTAGGCCGGCCAGGTCACTTACCGGCCGCCTGCACCGCCGCGGTGATCGCCTCCGGGGTCGGCCGGTCCAGTTGCTTGCCGTTGACCAGCACCGTCGGCGTGCCGGTGATGTTCGCCTTGCTGGCCGCCTCGGTCACGTGGTCGGTCCACGGCTTGTAGGTCTGGTCGCGGACGCAGGAGGCGAAGTCGTTGCCGGTCAGGCCGGCGCCGGCGCCGATGCCGACCAGTTGGTCGTTGGGCAGCCCGGCGCCGCCCTCGGCCGGCTGCTGCTCGAACAGCGCCTTCGCGTACGCCCGGTAGTCGCCGAACTGGGCGGCGCAGGCGGACGCGGCGGACGAGCGGGTGGAGTACTCGGTGCTGGAGGCCCGGTTGAGGTAGGCGACCGGGTGGTAGACGACCCTGACCTTGTTCTGCGCGACGAGCTGGTCGACGGTGGCGCCGGAGGTCTGCTCGAACTGCTTGCAGATCGGGCAGAGGAAGTCCTCGTAGATGTCGATCGTCACCGGGCCGGAGCCGACCACGATCCCGGTGGCGCCGTCGTTGGCGCCGCGCGGGGCGGCGAAGCTGGTGGTCCGCTGGTTGGCCCAGACCCCCCAACCGATCAGGCCCGCGATGATCAGTACGGCCAGCGCGGCGATCGAGATGAACATGGTCCGCCGGCGCCGCCGTTCCCGGGCGAGTTGCTCGCGGACCACCCGGGCCGAGCGTTTCTGCTCCTTGCGACTACTCATCGCCGTCCACTTCCCTCTTCGTCTTCCGCCCGGATGTCGTCTCCGGCGCGGATGTCGTCGTCCCCGCGCGGGTCGTCGGCCAGCCAGCCGTCCACCGAGACGGCGCTGCGCGGCCGGACCAGCAGGAACCCGGCCAGGGCCAGGAAGCCCAGGTCGCGCAGCAGTTCCAGGCCGTAGGTGGGTTGTTCTCCGGCGCCGAGCTGGCCGCCGCTGCCGAAGCAGCCGCAGTCGATGGCCAGGCCGCGGGCCCAGGCCGAGGCGATCCCGGCGATGAACACCAGCAGCAGCGCGGCGGACACCCCGGCGGTGAGCCGGGTGGCCAGCCCGACCAGCAGGAGCAGGCCCAGCGCGATCTCCACGAACGGCAGCGCCGCGCCGATCACCGTCGCCACCTCGTACGGGAACAGCCGGTACGCGTTCACCGCCCGGCCGGAGGCGGCCAGGTCACCGACCTTGGAACCGCCGGCGACCAGCCACACCGCGGCCAGGCCGAGTCGGACCACGGTGCCGAGCCACGGTCCGACGGTCGACCAACCTGAGTTTCGCCCGATGGTAGGAGCCACGTCCCTTAGTCGCCTCTTTCCATCCCGAGGTTCCCGGTGTTCCCCGCACGTTCCAGGTGTTCCCTCCAGCGGCTCCGCCGTGGTCAGCTCGCCAGCGCGTCGCCGACCGCGTCGACCAGGTCCGCGCGGGCGCGGGCCACCCGGGACCGGATGGTCCCCACCGGTACGCCCGCGACCTGCGCCGCCTCGGCGTAGGGCAGGCCCATCACCTGGGTCAGCACGAACGCCTCCCGCCGCTGCGGGGGCAGCCGGCGCAGCAGGTCGGCGGTGCCGAGGTGACCGGCCGGGTCCGGGTGGGCCTGGTCGGCGTACGCGTCGGCGGCCAGCCGGGTGTCCAGTCGGCGCCGGCGGACCAGCGCGCGCAGGTGGTCGGCGCAGGCCCGCCGGGTGATGCCGAGCAGCCAGGTACGACCGCTCGACCGGCCCTGGAACGAGGGTAGCGCCCGAAATGCCCGCAAGTACGTGTCCTGGGTCAGATCGTCCGCACTATCCGCATCGACCAGCGCGGCGGCGAACCGCCGGACGTCGGTCTGGGTGAGCCGGACGAACTGCGCCTGGGCCGCCGGATCGCCGTCCCGGGCCGCCAACGCCCAGTACGTGGACGGATCGACGTCGGCGGGTACCGCGTCGTCAGGACGTGCCCCGTCGGGCAGGTCACGCTGGCCGGCACTCACGTAACCGAGAGTACGCGCGCCCGCTGAGCACCGGGCGGGCCGAAGGACCCTTGATGGCATCGCACACTGCCGGGAACTTTTCGGCACCGCCCGCCGACTACTCGCTCATGACCGCCCGCCCCTCGGTCCGACTCGCGGACCATCCGGACGATCGGCGACCATGTCGACCATGACTGCTGCGAATCGTCGATGGCTCGCCCGCGCCGCGGCCGGTTTCGGCCTGCTGCTGGCCGCCCTCGGGATGCTGCTCGGCCCGGCCGGCCCGGCCAGCGCGCACGCCGTACTGGTCGGCAGCACCCCGGCGAACGGGTCGGTGCTGCCCAGCGCGCCCACCGAGGTGGTGCTGATCTTCAGCGAGTCGGTGAACCAGGTGCCCGACAAGATCCGGGTGCTCGGCCCGGACGGTTCGCGGGTCGACCGGGGACAGCCGAAGTTCAGCGGGACCACGGTCACCATCGCGGTGGACGGTTCCGCGCCCCAGGGCACCTTCCTGGTCAGCTACCGGGTGATCTCGGCGGACAGTCATCCGGTGGCCGGTGGCCTGACGTACTCGGTCGGCGCGCCGTCGACCCCGCCGACGGACGACGCGAACGCCACCCGGGTCGACGCGACCGTCTCGGCCGCCGTCTCGGTGGCCAAATACCTCGGGTACGCGGGCCTGGTGCTGCTGATCGGCCCGGTGCTGGTGCTCAGCCTGCTCTGGCCCCGCCGGTTGCCCCGGCGGGGCCCGGCCCGACTGGTCTGGACCGGACTCGGCCTGGTCACCGTCGCCACCGTGGCCGGGCTCTGGCTGCAGATGCCCTACACCAACGGCGGCGGGCTGTTCGACGTGACCGGGTCGGAGTTGCAGGACGTGCTGGCCAGCACGTTCGGCGCGGTGCACCTGGTCCGGCTGGGCGTCCTGCTGGCCGCCGCGATCCTGCTGCGTCCGCTGCTCGAGGGTCGGGCCGGGCGCAGTGACAACATCCTGCTGGCCGTGCTGCTGGCGGCCGGGTTGGCCACCTGGCCGCTGGCCGGGCACGCCGCGGCGGCGGCGGTGCCGGCGGTGTCCGTCGTGGTGGACGTGGTGCACCTGGCCGCCATGGCGGTCTGGCTGGGTGGGCTGGTCATGCTCGTCGGCTTCCTGCTCCGGCAGACCGACGAACGGGAGCTGGGCGCGATCCTGCCGATCTGGTCCCGCTGGGCGGCGACCGCGGTGTCCGCGCTGGTGCTCGCCGGTACCGTGCAGGGCCTGCTGGAGATCGGTACCCCGAAGGCGCTGCTGGACACCACCTACGGCCGGCTGCTGCTGGCCAAGATCGGCCTGCTGGCGGTGGCGCTGGTGGCCGCCGCCTACGCCCGGCAACTCGTCCGCCGCCGGGTCGCGGCCGACGCCGCAGCCCTGTCCGGGCATGGGCCGTCGACCGACGAGCCGGCGGCGGACCTGCCGACCGAGGAGCCGACGGCGGAGGCAGCCGGGGTGGCCGGCAGGCGCTGGCTGCGCCGGTCGGTCTGGGTCGAGCTGACCGTTACGGCCGTGATCCTCGCGGTGTCCGCGACGCTGGTGCAGACCACGCCGGCCCGGACCGCCGTCGCGAACTCCGCCACCGGTGGCCGGCAGGGCCCCTTCACCGCCTCCGCGACCAGCTCGCTCTACCGGCTGGAGGTGCAGATCGACCCGGCCCAGGTGGGCAACAACACGATCCACCTGTACGCGTACACGCCGGACAACCAGCCGCAGCGGGTCGTGGAGTGGAAGGCCACCGCGGCGCTGCCGGACAAGGGCGTGGAACCGGTCGACATCCCCCTACTGCCGCTGGTCGACTACCACGCCACCGGGGAGATCAGCCTGCCCACGGCGGGCCAGTGGCAGCTCAAGTTCACCCTCCGCACGTCCGACATCGACCAGGCGACGGTGACCACCACCGTCCCGATCAAGTAGGAGAAACACGATGATCCGTCACCGGCGTACCGCGGCGGCCCTGGCACTCGGGGCCGTCGTCCTCGGCGTACTGGGACTGGCCGGGCCGGCGTCCGCGCACGTCACGGTCAACCCGAAGGAGGCCGTCCAGGGCGGCTACGGCCGGTTCGCCTTCCGGGTGCCGAACGAGAGCGACACCGCGTCGACCACCAAGATCGAGGTGACGCTGCCGGAGAACGCGCCGGTGGCCTCGGTCTCCACGATGCCGGTGCCGGGGTGGACGGTGACCGTCGAGAAGCGCAAGCAGGACCCGCCGCTGGACGTACACGGCAGCAAGGTCGCCGAGGTGGCATCCAAGATCACTTGGACCGCGACCGGGGACGCGGCGGTCAAGGCCGGCCAGTTCCAGGAGTTCCCGGTCTCGATGGGGCCGCTGCCCAAGGCCGACAAGATGATCTTCAAGGTGCTTCAGTACTACTCCGACGGCTCCATCGCCCGGTGGATCGAGGAGCCGCAGCCCGGTGGCGAGGAGCCGGAGAAGCCGGCCCCGGTGCTGACCCTGACCGCGGCCGCCGCGCCGTCGGCCGGCGCCTCGGCGGGACCGGAAACGGCCAAGGCCGCCGACGACAAGGACGACGACGGGAACGGCTCGGCCGCCCTGGTCCTGGGGACCATCGGACTGGTCGCCGGCCTCGGCGGGCTGGTGCTCGGCGGACTGGCGTTCGCGCGTACCCGCCGGACCGGGACCCCGCCGGCCGCCTGAGCCCACGGTACGTCCCAGCCCCGACCGACCCGCCGGCGTTCGCCGGCGGGTCGGTTGTTTTGGGCAATCGTCCCTGTTTAGACGTTTTGCCTCGATATGGTCGGCTCGAAGCCGTGACCAGAGGGGGAAGCGCGACATGCGGTTCGTACGGACGATCGCCGGAATGGCACTGTTGACGGTGGGACTGCTGGCCCTGGTGGCCGGCGGTGCACTGTGGACGGTAATGGGGCACCGGGACGCCGCGGGGGCGTTCAGCGGCGCCGTGGAACGGGTCGAGACCCCGGGGTACGCCATCGTCGTACCCGATCTGGACGCCCTGCTGCGCCGGGACGCGGCACTGGCCCGCACGGCCCACGCCCGGATCCGGGTGGCCGTGGACGGCTCGCGCGGGCCGGCCTTCCTCGGCCTCGCGCCGGCCGACGCGGTGGACGGCTACCTGACCGGCCAGCCGTACGCCCGGGTCGACGGCCTGGCCGTCGCCCGCGGCCCGCTGCCGGTACGGCTCACCCAGATCGTCGGCAGCGTGGACACCCCGTCCACCGACGACCGGTCACCAACCGCCACCACCGACGGCCGCTCGCCGACCCCCGGCTCCGACGACAGCACCTCGCAGGAGCGGTCTCCGGACGCCACCTCCGACAACCGGCCACCCGGCGGGTACGACGACCGCTCGCTCGGCGCGTCGTCCATCGATCGCGCGCCCGGGCTGCCCGCGGCTCACCACACCTCCGCCGTCCCCGCTGCCGGTGGTGTGGCCGGCGGGCCGGTTGCCGACCGATTCGTCAGCTCGTCGCGGCGGGTTGCGGTGGCGTCCGGACCGCTGGCGCTGACCAGCCCGGCGGTGCCCGGCGGGCAGTCGTTCTGGATCCGGCAGGGCGAAGGGTGGCTGGACGTCAATCCGGCCGACCTGACCGACCAGCGGCTCAGCCTGGTCGTCATGCGGGCGGACGCCCGACCGGGAGTGGCCGCCGATCTGCGGGTGGAGGCCCGCGCCGGTTGGCTCGACCCGGTCGCCTGGGGCCTGATCGCCGGCGGTCTGCTGCTGGTCGGGCTGGCGGCGGTGCTGCTGATCCGGCCTCGCCTGCCCCGGGAGGTGGTCTTCGTGGTCGAACCCCGCCAGGTGCCGACGCTGGCCGCCCGGCTCGGCGTGATCGCGCTGGACGACATCGGCCGGGTCCCACCCCGTCGACGCTGGCGGTTCGCGCCGGCGGTACCCGCACCGGCGGTTTCGGCGGCCGCGTCGGCTCCGGCGGTGCCCGCCCCACCGCCCACCAAGCCCACACCGACCAAGCCGATCGCGCCGGTGCCCGGTCCACCTCCGACCAAGCCGGCCCGACCAGTGCCTACTCCGCCGCCGAATCGACCGGTACCCGTCGGCCCGGGCAACGGCCCATCGTCAACCCGGGCGGACCAGCCGACCTCGGCGGACCAGCCGACTCCGGCGAGCCAACCGACCCCGGCGGCCCAGCCGGCCCCGAAAAGGCCCCGGCAGGCCCAACCCGACGACGACCGGCCCGAACTGCCCCAGCCCACCGATTCGCGCGGGGGGTCAGTGGGGTAGGGGCGGGGTGGGGTGTCCCGCCGGCGGATCGGGGTCGGGTGCGCTGCGGTCCGGGCGGCGGATCGGCAGGACGACGACGAGCAGCACGGCCAGCAGCACGTACAGGTTGCGGGCCACGAACTCGAACGGATTGTCGGTGCGTTGCGGGATCTTGTCCCAGTCGTGGAAGGAGACCACGCCGTACACGATGGGGGCGTAGACCACGGCGGCGAGTGCCAGTCGGAAGCGGCGTCGGCGGCGGCCGGGGACGGTCGGCGCGCCGGGCCGGCGCAGGCCGGCGTCGACCAGCACCACCAGGGCCGGGACGAACCAGTAGACGTGGTGGGTCCAGGTGATCGGGCTGGCCAGCGCGCCGACCAGGCCGGTCAGCGCCAGCCCGGCCAGCTCGTCGCCGGCCCGGACCGCGCGGGCGGCCCGCCACAGGCCGTAGGCCGCCACCACGACCACCAGCGCGAGCCAGAGCGCCTTGTCGGCGGGGTACGGCACGCTGAACCGGCTGAGCATGCCGAACAGCGACTGGTTGCCGGTGTAGTCGGGCCGGCCCACCCGGTCGGTGATCCAGAGTTCGTGGGTCCAGAACCGCCACGAGTCGCCCGGCGCGACGGCCGCGGCGAGCAGCGTCGCGACCGCGGCCGTGGCGCCGGCCGTGATCGCCGCCCGCCAGCGCCGGGTGACCAGCAGGTAGACGATGAAGATGCCCGGATAGAGCTTGAGCGCCGTCGCCAGCCCGATGCCCACGCCGGACCAGCGCGACCCCTTCGGTACGGCGATCAGCAGATCGGCCAGGACCAGCACCACCAGCAGCATGTTGATCTGCCCGAAGGTGATCGTCTCGCGGGTGCTCTCCAGGGCGAAGACCAACGGCACGGACACCCCGAGGGCCAGCCAGTGCGGGATCCCTCGCCGGTCGGCCACCGGCTTTACCAGCCACCAGGTGGTCACCAGCAGCGCGGCCATGGTGAACGCGGTGAAAATCGTCACGGTCGCGCCCAACGGCAGGGCGGCGAACGGACGCAGCAGCAGCGCGGTCAGCGGCGGATAGGTGAAGTACAGGGCGCCCTGCAACCGGTCCGGCTGGACGTAGTCGTAGAGCGGATGACCGTCGGCCCACCAGTGCATGGCCCGCATGTAGATGTGCAGGTCGTAGAAGTTGTGCGGGTTACCCAGGACGTACAGCAGCGGCACCAGGACGACGAGAACGGCCGCGGCGATGAGTCCGCGCCGGGTCCGCTGCCGGGAGACGTCCGCGGTGACGGTGGATGGGGCGACGGGATCGGCACGCACGGTGGAAACCCTAGCGGTCCGATCTGTCCGCTGTGCTGAGGCGCGGGTTGCTGGGCTGCGCGTAGTCTGTGCCCGTGGCTGATCTTCTTGTCTGGATCGATTGTGAGATGACCGGCCTCGATCTGGGCAGGGACGCGCTGATCGAGGTCGCGGCGTTGGTGACGGACCGTGACCTCAACGTGCTCGGCGAGGGCGTGGACGTGGTGGTGCACGCCGACGACGACGTGCTGTCCGGGATGCCGGAGATCGTCCGGGCGATGCACGAGCGGTCCGGGCTGACCGAGGAGGCGAGAAACTCCACCGTCTCGCTGGCCGAGGCCGAGGACCGCGTCCTGGAGTACGTGACCAGCCACGTCAAGGATCCGAAGACCGCTCCGCTGTGCGGCAACTCGATCGCCACCGACCGGGGGTTCCTGGCCCGGGACATGCCCCGCCTGGACGAGCACCTGCACTACCGCATGATCGACGTGTCGTCGATCAAGGAGCTGTGCCGCCGCTGGTACCCCCGGGTCTATTTCGGGCAGCCGGCGAAGGGCCTGGCCCACCGGGCGCTCGCCGACATCCGGGAGAGCATCCGGGAGCTGGAGTACTACCGGCGGACGATCTTCGTACCGCTGCCCGGACCGGACGTGGAGACGGCCAAGGGCATCGCGTCCCAGCTCTGACCCGGATGGGCCGGGCGGCCCGGGTGGGCGGCCGGGCCGCCGGAGGCGGCGGACGCCCCGGTTCGGTCGATGCCGGAACCCGGTCGACGGACCGGGTGGGGGTGTGGCTATCATTGGTCGGCGCACTGCCCGGGAGGTTGGTTGTCCGGGCGTGGCGGCATGGTGGCTGTAGCTCAGTTGGCAGAGCACCGGGTTGTGGTCCCGGGTGTCGTGGGTTCAAATCCCATCAGTCACCCCAGCAACGCGAAAGGGCCGGTCAGGATCTCCTGACCGGCCCTTTCGCCGTGCCCTCGTCGCCCCGGGTCAGTTCACCGGCAGGGCGCTGCCCTGGATGTACTCGCTCCAGCTCAGGTTCCAGTCGGTCCAGCCGTTGCCGTTCTTGAGCGGGACCTCGGTGCCCTTCACCGTGACCGGGTCGCCGATCTTGGTGTTGTTGAACAGCCAGGCGGCGTTCTCCAGCGAGACGTTGACGCAGCCGTGCGAGACGTTGCGCCTGCCCTGGTCGCCCACCGACCACGGCGCGGCGTGGATGAACTCGCCGCCCCAGGTCAGCCGCTGGGCGTACTCGATGCCCTTCGCCAGGTACTGGGCGTCCGGGTCCGTCCCTTCGTTCCGGGTGTCGAAGTCCGTCTTCCGGAGCTTCTCCATCACCAACATGGTGCCGTGCGACGACGGAAACTTCGCCCGGCCGAGGCTGACCGGCAGCGTCTTGGCGACCTTGCCGTTGATGGTGACCGTCATCTTCTTGGTGGCGTTGTCGACGGTCATCACCAGCGCGGAACCGGTCTTGATGTCGACCGTGAGGTCGTTGCTGCCGAACCAGCCGTCGCCCATCGGCAGGCCCTTGGTCCTCAGCTTGTAGACGATGTCGCTGTTGGCCTTCCAGTACGTCTTCGGCCGGTAGTGCACCTCGGTCGGGCTGATCCAGCGCCAGGCACCCTCCTGCTGGGGGGTGCTCTTGACGCTCATCCGGCGCTGCACGTCGTCCCGGTAACTCTCCGGGACGGCCCGACCGAACTTCACGATCAGCGGCATCCCCACGCCGACCGTCTGACCGTCGCCGAGGAAGCTGCTGACCTGGAGCAGCTTGCCCGGCTTCGCCATCGTGGTGAAGTTGTTGCTCACCGTTGCCGGGCGCCCGTCGTCACCGGTCGCGGTCACGGTCGCGGTGTACGTCGTGCCCCAGTCCAGGGCCGAGTCGGGCTGCCAGGTCTTGCCGTCCGAGCTGAGCTTGCCCTTGACCACCTTGCCGTTGGCGTCCTTGAGTTCGAACTTGGAGTCGACGGCTTCCTGCGTGGTGAAGGCGATGTCCGTGGAGGCCGGCACGTCCTTCGCGTCCGCCGCCGGGGCGGTGATGGTCGCGGACGCCTTCGGCGGCGGTGCCTCCGGCGAGGAGCCGCCCTTCCAACTGCCGGCGTTGCCCCCGCCGCCCTTGGAACACGCCGCAGACGTCAGGGCCAGTCCAAACGCGAGCACTGCGGCTGTCAACACGCGGGCCGCGCGCGGTCCACCGGCGCGCTGCTGTTGCCCTTTTCGGATTCCCATGATCCCCTCACAGTCCTGATCCCCGCGACTATCGTGCCCTAAACGCGCACAGACGCCAGCCCCGGCTGGCCACCGGGCGTGGAACCAGCCGAACGGTTAGACCGACTTATTGCTATTGATGTGGTCTTGTCCCAACCGCTGTTTCACTCGCTGTCGGCGTACGGACACCGCCCGGCACGGTGGATCAGTTGGCCGTGGTGGCGCCCGCCCCGGCCAGCTCGGCCGGTACGGGTATCGCACTACCCCGAACGAACTCGGCCCATGACATGTTCCAGGCCGTCCAGCCGTTGCCCGGGTCCAACCGGACATCCGTGCCGCTCACCGTCACCGGGTCGCCGATCTTGGTCCGGTCGAACAGCCACTTGGCGTTGCCGGTCGACACGTTCACACAGCCGTGCGAGACGTTGCGCTTGCCCTGGTCGCTCACCGACCACGGCGCGGCGTGGATGAACTCGCCGCCCCAGGTCAGCCGCTGGGCGTACTGGACGTCGGTGACGTACCGGTTGGCCGGGTCCGGCGCGTCGCGGGTGTCGAAGACGGTCTGCGCCTTCTTCTCCATCACCACCATGGTCCCGCTGGACGACGGCGTGCTCTTCTTGCCCAGGCTGACCGGCATGGTCTTGACCAGGGCGTTGTTCGCGTACACCGACATCTGCTTGGTGGCGTTGTCCACCTTCATCTCGAGCCGCTCGCCGATCTTGGCCTTGGCCTTCCAGTCCTGGTTGCCGTACCGGCCGTTGCTCAGCGGGATCCCCTCCAGCCCGATCCGGACGCTGAGGGTGGTGCCCGGCTTCCAGTACTCCGGGGCCCGGTAGTACGCCTGGGTGCCGCTGGCGATCCAGTGCCAGGTGCCCGGCTGCGGCGGGTTGGTCTCGACGAACATCCGCTTCTGCACCGCGGCCCGGTCCTTGGCCGGGATGCCCGGGGTGAACTCCGCCACCACCGGCATCGCCACCCCGTACGTGGCGCCGTCGAACATGTAGAGGCCGGACCCGATCTCCCGCGAGGGCTGGGACATCGTGCTGAACGTGGTCGTCTGCTTCGTCGTCTCACCGGTCGGACCGGTGGCGGTGACCGTGGCGGTGTAGGTCTTCCCGTACTTCAGCGGACTGGCCGGCACCCAGGACGTACCGTCCTCGCGGAGCGAACCGCCCACCCGGCCGCCGCCGGCGACGGCCAGCGCGACGTCGGTGACCTTGCCGTTGGCCACGGTGGTGCCGATCTCGGTGCTGACCGGCAGCTTCTTCGCGCCGGTGGCCGGCGTCACCGCCAGCGTGACCGGCAGCTTCGCCTCGACCGCGACCGGCTCCTTCCGGGTGGAGACCAGGTCGGACCGGCCCGCCGACCCGCAGCCGGTCAGCCCCAGCGCGGCGACGGCCGCCACCGCGACCACCCTCGCCCAGCCCCGGGCCCCCGTGACCTTCCTCATGCGCACCTCGGTTCACTCGCGTTCTTGTCACCATCGTGCCCCATGCGGGCGCGCCGTCCACACCCCGGACAAAGTTCATGCCGGATTTCATCCGTTTTTCACAGCGGGATGGCGGGTCGTTCGACCCCCGGGGAACCCGTTGGAGTGGGGTGCTGAGGGCGTGTTAGAGTTTCCCCCGTTGTCAGCGAGCGCCGCTAGCTCAACTGGCAGAGCAGCGGACTCTTAATCCGCGGGTTCGGGGTTCGAGTCCCTGGCGGCGCACCAACGAGCAAGGCCCTGACCAGGCAGATCCCTGCCGAGTCGGGGCCTTTTCTCATACGCGCGGTGGTCGCCCTGACCGCCCTCACGGGCGTGGGCGTGCGGCGGCTCCGGTCTGGGAGCATTCACCCGTGTCCACAACTGCACCGATGACGTACACACGACTGGGCGGGATCCTCCACGAGATCGGCATGACGTCCGAGGAGACGGTGCGCAGCGTCGTCGAGGACTCCGGCGGCCACGTGGATCTGCACCTGAGCCAGTATGAGGCGGCGCTCGCCCTCGAGGAGTTCGGCGTGGCGGTCTCCATCCACGCCGAGGGCATCGGTTCGATTCACGACGGCTACTGCTTCCTGCTGGAGCGGGCCGCGAAGGTGGCCGGCGATCGGGCCGTCATCGGCAACGTCCGGATCGTCGAGGTCGAGGGCGACCTCGAGGACGGCCGCCACGACAGGTTGGAGTTCGAACGGGACGGTCGGCCTGTGACGATCTCCGCCGAGCATTACGCGGAGGACTACTACGACCCGGCAGCGGCCTGTGCGGCCATCGCCGAGACGGCCCATCCGGACGACCCCCGCTGCTGGTACGACATCCGCTTCGAGCGCGAGCCGCGCCGGATCTACGACAGCGTCATGGTCCTCGCCGCACCGCAACAGATGCGGGCACTGTGCGAGCGGGTCGGCTTCGCCGCTTCGGCCATCCCGGGTTCGACCTCGCGCGGCTGTTCGTAGCAGTCCCGGCCGAGCAGCGGGCGGGTGGTGCGCGACGGTGGGACACCGCGCTAACGGAGCGCGGCTTCGCCGAGCGGCGTCCGTCGATAGCGGATCTCGTGTCGGTGGCGTTGTCCGGTGACGAACCCGGCATCACGCAGCACCGACAGATGCCCCGACACCGTGCCGGCGGCCAGCGCGTGGCGGTGGGCCAGCGTCGTCGTGCTGGCCGGCTCGTCGAGGTCGAGGAGCAGCGCCGCCCGGGTTTTTCCGATCAGCCGGCCCAGCGCCGCGTGCCGGTCGGTGGAAAGGGGCTGCTAGAGCGTTCCGAGCCCCCGCGCCGGATAGATCACCGTCGGCTGCCACGGCCGGTCCACGATGACGACGACCTGGTCCCACTCCCATGCCCGCCGCACGGTGGAGACCAGCGTCCGGAGAACGCGGGCCGGGTCGCCCAGCAGGAGTCGTCCGGTCGCCGACTCGGCCGCCCCGGGGTGTCCGCCAGCGATCGGCGCACCTCTGCGCGCACCCGGGCGTGGTCGCTGGCCGCGACAGCCGCGAGGAGTGCGGCGACCGTGCCGCCAGCCGACCCGTGGTCACGCGCTACGGAAGCTACGCCGATACGCCTGCGGGCTGGTGCCGGTGATCCGCTTGAAGTGATCTCGGAAGGCGGTGGTGGAGGCGAAACCGACCCGCGTCGCCACCAGGTCGACCGAATGGGCCGTGGTCTCCAGGAGGTGCTGCGCCCGGTGGACGCGGACCCGGTGCAGCCACCGCAGCGGGGTGGTGCCGGTCTGGTCGCGGAAGCGCCGGTTCAGCGTGCGGGTGCTCACGCCGGCGTGGCGCGCGATGTCGGCGAGGGTCAGCTCACGCCCGGTGTTGTCGCGCATCCAGGCCAGCAGTGGCTCCAGGGTCGCCCCCTCGGGGGCCGGTGGTTCGTGCGTGATGAACTGCGCCTGTCCGCCCGCGCGTTCCAGTGGCATGACGGACAGCCTCGCCGCGTCGGCGGCGACGGCGGCGCCGTGGTCGCGGCGGATCAGGTGCAGGCACAGGTCGAGCCCGGCGGCGGCGCCGGCGGAGGTCAGGAACTGGCCGTTGTCCACGTAGAGCACGTTGGGGTCGACCTGGATCCGCGGATGTCGGGCGGCGAGCCGGTCGGTGGCGAGCCAGTGTGTGGTGGCGCGGCGTCCGTCGAGCAGGCCGGTGGCGGCGAGGGTGAACGCGCCGCCGCAGATCGAGGCGATCCGAGCGCCGTTCGCGGCGGCGGCGCGCAGCGCGTCGATGACCGCCGGGGGCGTCGCGGCGGCGGGGTCGGAGACACCCGGCACGACGACGGTGTCGGCGTCGGCGAGGGCGTCCAGGCCCCACGGCACCGCGATGCTGAACGCGCCCGTGGTGACCGTGGGCGTGGCGGCGCAGACGAGAACGCGGTAGCCGGCGCGCCCGTCGGGCAGGCGGGTGCGGTGGAAAATCTCCATCGGGGTGGCCAGGTCGAACGGGACGACGCTGTCGAGGGCGAGTACGGCCACGGTGTGCATGGCGGAAATTCAACCAGTCAGGACCGTGCGGTGACCCGGGAGCGCGGATCGGCCGCCCGCCGAGCGACCCGGTCGTACAGGTCTTTGACCGACAGACCACCGGTCAAGCACCAGAGCGCGATGACCGGATCGCAGAGCGCGCAGCCGAAGGACGAGTCGTGCAGCGACGGGATGATCGGGGTGCCGCGTCGGTGATGCATGACGTCCCAGAGGGTGTGCAGGAGCCATCCGACGCCGATGAAGGTGTACGAGGTGAGCCCGGCGTAGCCCACCACCAGCAGCAGCGCGCAGAAGGCCAGTTCCCACAGCCCGAACCCACCACCGCTGATGTAGGCGGCCCCGGCGCCGGTGACCACGAGCGCGTTCAGCCTTCGCCGGTGCGGCTCCGGCACGAGGGAGTTGAGCCCGACGTAGACCATCCCGATCACCACGGGCATGACATAGCGAAGCACGATCCAGCCCTTTTCCGTTCCCGTTGAAGCGTGTCGGGAAGGAGCCTAGGAAGGCCGGCCGTCGGGGACGAGAGGCGAAAATGCCATGGTCCGCCGGATTCTCGCCACCGGCCGTCCTCGTCGACGCCACCGCACCGTGAGTCGCCCGCCGTGCTGCCGGCGTCCGGGACGTACACCCTGGTGGTGGACTTGCCCGGAGCCGCGACCGGGCAGGTCACGCCGGCGCTGCCGTGAGGCCGCCGCTGCCTTTCCGAGCCGGTACGCGGGGGTGCTGACGTCCCGGCAGCGGTCATTGCTGGCCGGCGGCCGACACCCGGACTTCATGGGCACATTTGGCCGCCACCTCGAAGGCATTCGCCCAGGGAAACACCCGTTGTCGTTCGTCGCCGCCTCCGGGCGGATGCGGTTCCCACTGCTCCTCGGGGCCGAGCAGGACGCGTACGCCCTCGTGGCGGAGGCTGGCCACGGCGCGGCGGAACGGCAGACGGCCGGCGAGGGCGGCGTTGACGAACGGGACGATGACGGTTGGAACCTGCCGTCCGATCAGTTCGGCGACCGAGGTCATGGCGTAGTTGTCGGCCAGGCCGAGCGCGATCTTGTTGATCGAGTTGTACGTCGCGGGGGCGACGATCAGGGCGTCGGCGGCGGGGAGCGAGCGGCGGGCACCGGGCGAGGACCGGTACGTCGACCGGACCGGCTGACCGGTCAGGCTCTCGATCGTCTCCGGTTCGATGAAGTTCATCGCGTTCGGCGTGGCCGTGACCGCCGCCGTCCAGGCACGGTCGTGCGCGGCGCGGACCAACTGGGTCACATCGGCGGCGGGACCCGCACCGCAGACGACGATCTGGAGATGGTCGCCGGTCATAGACCGTCACCTGGCTCCCGGTGCTCGGCGAAGGCGGTCACGTCCATCCGCAGGGCATCCAGCAGCGCGTTCGCGTCCCGGCCGGTCCAGTGCTTGTCGTGGTAGATCGCGTCGAGGTGGGTGAGTGGCGCGTCGAGGAGTTGCGCGAGCTGGCGGTCGAGGGCGGATTTGGCGCGGTTACCGCAGCCGGTGATGGCAATTCGGTGCATGACTCCACGTTAGGGGGCCGAGCGAGCGAATCCCGGCGGAGGACGCTTCCTGGCGCCCGGACCTGTGTTTGATTCCTTGCTGGAACAATGTGAGTGGCCATCGTGGGTCTTCCGAGGCAGGCTGCATGCCCCGACCCCGTTGTGAACGCCCGCCGATTCGAGCAGCGCTTGACTTGGTGTGATGGTGTGGATGCGCTGTGCTGACAGCTGGTCGTCGTCCGATCGGGGGTGATCGTGGCCGCGCAGGTGGATCCTGAGTGGTGGGGTTCGGGGGTCTGGAACGGCCGGCCGATCGGTGAGTTCCTGCGTCGGCGCGATGTCACAGCGGTTTTCCGCTTCCTCCACTCCAGGGGCGTGTCATACGGCCGCATCGCTGCTCTCGTTGGCGTCTCGCCCAACCGCGCTGCTGAGGTCGCCAAGGGCGTCCGGCAGGTCACGGCCTACGAGGTGCTGGAACGCATCGCGGTCGGGCTGAACATTCCGCGTCCGGCCATGGGACTCGGCCGTGACGAGGATGCCCATATGGGCGACCACGAACGCACATCCGCCGAGGGCGGAGTGGACCGACCATCGGCCGACGCCGGCAGCAGCGTGGAGGCCGGCGATCTGGCGAGGCTCCGGCTGGGATTGGACGAGGCACTGGCGTCGGCGAGCGTCGCTCCGGGACAGCTTGAACTGATCGAGGAGTCCGCCGGTGAGCAGATGAGGGTATACCCCTCCGCTTCGCCCCGGGTGATGTTGTCACTGTTGGCCGGTGACTGCCGGGAGGTTCAGGTGCTGTCGCGGAGGCGACAGCCGGCGGCGGTCCAGGCTCGGTTGTCCGGGGTGGCGGCGCTGCTGGCGACGATGTGCGCCGATGCGTTGATGCGGCTCGGAGAGGTGACCGAGGCCCGGCGGTGGTACGGCACGGCGATCCATGCCGCGGACGACAGTGGGCAGGCCCAGTTGCGGGTGCTGGTGCGGGCCCAGGCGGCGATGCTGCCGTACTACTTCGGGGATCCGTACCGGACCGTCGCTCTGACCGAGGCGGCTCTGGCGATCACGTCGTTCGCGTCGTCCTCGGGTGCCCTGGCGGCGGCTGGCCGAGCGCGTGCCCTGGCCCGGATCGGTGCCACCGATCAGGCGCGGTCGGCCATCGGTCAGGCACGCCGGCTGTTCGACCGGGCCGGTGACGAGGACACCGACGTGGCGTTCAGGTTTCCGGCGAAGCGGCTGCTGTTCTACCTTTCCGGGGCGTACACCTGGCTCGGCGACATGACCGGCGCGTACCGGTTCCAGGACGAGGCGCTGCGGCTGTACGGGGCGGCGCCGGCCGTACCGATCGACGTCGCGCTCATCGCTTTGGACAGGTCGATGTGCCTCGCGCGGGACCGGCGGGTGACCGAAGCGGCGGCAACCGCACGCGAGGCCGTCGCGGACCTGCCCGAGGCGCAGCGGACGGAGATCATCCTGACCCGGGCCACCGACGTGGTTGCGGCGATTCCCGGCGGAAACCCCCACGGTGAGGTGACCGCGTTGACGGACTACGTACGGGCGTGCCGCGAGTGCGCCCGTAGGCTGGGGACGACAGCCGCACTCGGTCCGTGGTAGGAGCCCCATGTTCGTCGAGGCGCGCACCCGCCCGGTGCTCGCCGAGGTGTGTCGTCGTCTCGGTTACCCCGACTCGGACGCGGTCCTGCTCCGGCATCACACCAACGCCGTCTACGCAGTTCGTGACGTGGTGATCAAGATCGCTCCTGGCGATCTCGATCTGGAACGGGTGCGCGAGATGGTGGCCGTGGTCGACTGGCTGGTGGCCCGAGGCTTTCCCACGGTGGGGCTTCATCCTGGCCTGGTCCAGCCATTGCACGTGAGCGGTCACGCCGTCACGGTCTGGCAGCGTCTGGATCCGGCGCACGACGATCCGGTCACCGTCTCCGAACTCGGAACGCTGCTGCGGAACCTGCACGCCCTGCCCGTTCCGCCGGTGCGGCTGCCGCTACTGCGACCGATCCACGGCATCGAAAGGTCCGTCGCCCGCTCGGAGATCCTGAACGGAAAAGAGCGGGATCTCCTGTTGGGCCGGCTCACGGCGCTGGCGGACGGCTGGGAGACGATGCGGTTTCCCCACGGTACGAGCGTGATCCAGTCAGATCCGCAGATCCGCAACGCGCTCCGGCGCTTCGACGGCGCCCCCGTGCTGGCCGACTGGGACGGTGCCGCTCTCGGGGCCCGGGAGTGGGACCTCGCAACGGTCGCTGTCCATTGCCGCCGTTTCGACCCTCCCGGCCCGAGTGCATTCGCCCACTTCAGCGCCGCCTACGGCTGGGATGCCACCTCCTGGCCGAAGTTCGAGGAAATCTGCCAGCTTCGCGAACTGCAGATGATCGCGACCAACGCCCGCAAGTCCCGGCCCGGAACTGACGCCGCCGACGAGGTGCGTCACCGGATCGCCGGCCTCGCCGAGGACGGCGCGGAACTCCGCCGCTGGCGAATCCTCTGAGCGCAGGTTGATAGGGCCGGGCATCTCCGTCCACTCCGCATTCGCCCAGGTGGGACACGGTGAGGACCGAGAGCCGCGCCCGTCTCGGGTGCATCGCGAAGGTCGTTCGGGACGATGCCCGGTGCATGCGGGCGCCGTCCGTCTCCTTCGGCGCGATCCGGGTCGCGCTCTACGCGGAGCGCCCAGGAACGATCTTCGACCAGTTTTAGACCGTTCGCCGACCTGCCACAGTTGGCGGACCATCCCATCGTTACCGGCTGGCGCTCATCGAGTGGGTGACGGGCTCGGCGGCGGCGGATCGATGGCCAGGCCGATCTGGGTGAGTGGGGAAAAATGCCCGAAGCCGTCGAACGCCCGCACCGCGACCCAGTACGTCCCGTACCCGTGGTACGGGACGTAGCCGCTGGTGCCGCCGACCTTGCTGATCAGCTGGCTGTTCAGGTACAGCTCGTAGCCGGCAACCAGGAATCTGTCCTGGGAGGCGTCCCAGCCCACCTTGAGGTATCCGCCCTGCGGACCGTTGATGCGCAGGTTGGCCGGGGCAGTCGGAGGCTGGCTGTCTTGCCCGCCGGTAAAGTCGACGATGCCGGAGGGGGAGAGGTTGCCCGCCGCGTCCACGGCCCGGATCCCGAACGCCATCAGCGCCGGCGGGGGCACCGGCATCCGGTAACTGGTCTCCGTGGTGGTTGCCATCCGACCGCCGTTGCCGTGAATCTCGTACGCCACCACGCCGCGGTCGTCGGTGGCCGCGTCCCAGCTCACGATCAGCATGCCGGGGGCGTCCTCGGCGCCGTCGACCTGGATGTTCGTCGGCGTGCTCGGCGGGTTCACGTCCATCTGCTCGGGCCCTGTGCCGCCGCACGGCTGCCCGTTGACCAGGCAGTTGTACGGCTTGCCGGTGCCGTTTGCCTGCCAGCCGAAGGTGGTCGAGGCGCCCGGAGCGAGCGTGCCGTTCCACGCCTGGTTGGTGAACACATAGTGGTTGTTGCCGATCACGCCGCCCTGGACGCTCCAGTGGTACGGGATGGTGGTGCCCGCGGGCAGATCGAACTCCACCCGCCAGCTGGTGATGGTGTTCGGCTCGTTGTTGCGTACGGTCATCGCGGCCGTGTAGCCGGTGGTCCACTCGCCTTGGACCTTGAAGTCCGCCGTGGCGGCGGATGCCGGTACGGGCAGTAGGGCAACCGTGCCGCCCCCCAGGATCAACGCTGCCGCGGCTCGGACCACCCGGCCGCTCGACTTCATCGATAACTTCATATCAATCGAGGCTAGGCGGGTTGGCGCAGTTGGACATCAGCCGTTCGAATAGATGACGGTCTTTGAATCTCTCCTTGATGCCGGCCCGGTCCTCGCCAGGCGTGGGCGACCTCGCTGTCATCGGGGTGGACCTTCTCGGTCAGCGGTAGTTGAACAACGGGGGAAAGACGAGGACCACGATCCAGGCCCACGCGGCGTACACCGGCAGGTAGCCGGTCTGCCACCGTTCGAGCGCCGCGAACGGCGTGCGCCGACGGATGAAGGTCAGCAGCAGCCACGCCGACCAGGCGAGGTTGACCAGCAGGATGACGTTCTCGCCGAGCGCGGCCGCCCTGTTGGGCGTGCTGCCGTATTCGTCGGTGATGCGTCCGGCGATCTCCAGCAGTACCAGTACGTCGATGGCCAACGCGCTGACCACGAGCGCGAGCTGGAGTTTGTCGAACGGGCCGGGCGGGGCGAGCGGATCGCGGGCCGAGAGCGAGTAGAGCAGCAGCCCCAGCACCACGACCAGCAGGAGGTCGAACAGAATCAGCGCTTCGCGTTCGACGTCGATGCCGTGGCTGGTCCAGACGACAGCGACGAGGAAGGCCAGGAGGGCGGCCGTGAACAGCGGGGTGAACAGCCGAGTGAGGACCGGCGCGATGTTCTCGACGACACTCTGCTTGGCCTCGACGAGCCACCCGGCGACGACGACCGCGGCCATGGCGCCGCAGGGCAGGAGCCACTGCGAGATGAATTCCTCCGGGACAATGCCGATGGCGTTGAAGGTGTTGAACAGGATTGCGGAGAGAACGCCGCCACCGAGGGCCATGAGTACGAAGTAGATGAACCACTCGCCGGTGAAGCGGATGAAGTCCATGCGACGACGGGAGGAGCGCCAGTCGTCGGCGACATAGGCCAGACCGACCACGAGCCACAGGGCGATGGGCAGGTGGATGCTGGTGACGACCATGGACTGCGAATTGTCCGCCAGGGGGTAGGCGTTGGCCGCCACGGCGCCGAGAGCGAACAGCACCACCAGTATCGCGATCACCGACCGTCGGGCCTTCCGACGCCAGGCCAGGAACGCCGCCAGCCAGGGCAGCGCGAACAGGGTGAAGTTCCGCGCGTAGAACGCGCCGTCGTCCGCGAAGCCCAGCCCGAACAGTGCTGGCACCTTGACGGACGCCACCGCACCCGCAGCGCAGCCGGCCATGACCCACAGCTCCCGCCGGGAGCGCGGGCCGGCGACCGGACTGTCGGAGCCGGCGGTCAGCACCAGTTGCTTCCACAGCCGTTCCGAATGCTCCCGGGCGAACTCGCGGGACAGCTCGTCGAGGCTGCCCATCCGTTTGACCGCGACCAGGAACGCCTCATCCGGGCTCAGGCCTGCTGCGACGAGCTCGTCAACGGAGCCGCGGAGGTGGTCTTCGAGCTCGTCGGCGTCGAACGATTGCAGCTCCCTGCGGCGAAGCACGTACTGGCGCCACTGCGCGAACTGCGCTTCCAACCCCTCCGGCCCGTCCTGCGCCGTCACGCGAGGCCCTCCAGCGGGTGCACCGTCAGCGGTGCCCGGTCATGCCAGATCTCCTTGAGCGCGTCCACGACGGTGTCCCACTGCCGGCGCTGCTCGGCCAGCTCAGCCAGGCCCCGGTCGGTGATGCGGTAGTACTTGCGCCGGCGCTCGCCGGTGGTCGACTGCCAGCTCGACTCCACATAACCAAGGCGCTCAAGCCGGTGCAACAACGGGTACAGCAGCCCCTCGGTCCAGGCCAGCTCGCCCCCGGACAGCTCGTTGATCCGCCTGAGGATGGCGTAGCCGTAGTTCTCGCGCTCGGCCAGGATGCCGAGCACCATCGGTGTCGCCGAGGCGGCCACCAAATCCTTAGCGACCTTCACGAGACCCCACCTCCGTCCCTAACCCTAGAAGTGTGATGCATAGTACTGGTAGGTATTGCCTGGGTGCAACGGTGCCGCTCGGGGCCGTTCCCTCCCATGGGACCCGTCAGCCGGGTACCTGCTGGCTGGCGTCTATGGCGCGTTGATACCGCTGCGTCAGCCGGCGCAGCGCGTCCACCAGGTCGGGCTTCACCAAACTCGACCTCGTCCCGACCGACAACGACCATCGGCGGGTTCTGGCGGTGCTGCGCTTCCTGAGCGCGAGGTGACGGGCCAGCCGCTCGGCGGGCGGACAGCGCGGGGCCCGGCCCGCGTCGTCCCGGCGACGAAGCGGCCGACCGGGCGCGGCGATTGGTGTCGGCGCATGTCAGAGGGCTGCCCTACGGTCAGGTCATGACGCAGAAACAGACGCACATTCTGGCGCTGCCCGGGGTGGACCTGGTCTACGACGTGCGCGGCCCGCTGCCGCCCGATGACGGCCGTCCGGTGCTGTTCCTGATCGGCCAGCCGATGACGGCCGAAGGTTTCGACGCGCTCGCCGGGCACCTGCCGGACCGTACGGTCGTCACCTACGATCCGCGCGGCCTGGGCCGCAGCGTACGCACCGATGGCGGGACCGACTACACGCCGCAGCAGCAGGCCGCCGACCTGCACGCGTTGATCGAGGCGCTGGGCGTCGGGCCGGTCGAGGTGTTCGGCAGCAGCGGCGGTGCGGTGACGGCGCTGGAGCTGGTCGCGACCCATCCCGGCGATGTCCGCACGCTGGTGGCGCACGAGCCGCCGATCAACGCCGTGCTGCCCGACGCCGAGGCCGCCGTCCGCGCCCGGGCCGGGTTCAACGACGCGTACGAGGCGAAGGGCGGTGGCGCCGGCATGGCGGCGTTCATCGCGATGACGTCCTGGGAGGGCGAGTTCACCGACGACTACTTCGCCCGGCCCGCGCCCGATCCGGCGATGTTCGGCATGTCGACCGACGACGACGGCAACCGCGACGATCCGCTGCTGTCGAAGAGGTCGTGGGCGGTCAGCGACTACCGGCCCGACGCGGCGGCCCTCACCGCCGCGCCGACCCGGGTCGTGGTCGCGGTCGGCGAGGAGTCCGGGAACACGTACACCGCTCGCACGGCCGCCGGCACCGCGACCCTGCTGGGCCAGGAGGCCACGGTGTTCCCCAGCCATCACGGGGGCTTCCTCGGTGACCACGGCCCGTATGCAGGCAAGCCCGCGGAGTTCGCGGCGCGGCTGCGGGAGGTCCTGGCCACCGGTTGATCATCGGGTAACCCCGGGTCCCCGGGTCAGGGGTGGTCCGGTGGGGCGGCGGCCGCCGGTGGATCGGTGGGCAACCGCAGTTGCTCACCCGGTCGTTCCCAGACCAGGCCGGGATCGTTGAGCGCGTCGACGTGGAACAGCCGGACCGCGATGGTGGGCCGGACCAGCCGGCCGTCCCGTACGGTGGCCCGGGTGCCGGCGGCGAGGGTGACCGGCCCGACCGTCAGGCTGGTGAGATAGTCCCGGCCGGCGGGCGGCCGGTCCGGCAGGAGTGCGTCGGCGAGCAGCACGGCGTCCCACGCCGGGATCAGGTAGGTGCCGAGGTCGTTGGGCCGGCACGGCTGGCTGGTCAACTTCACGGCGGCGTCCAGGGTGCAGGCGTTGGTCAGCCGCCCGTCCCGGGCGTCGCCGGCCCGGTCCGCGCAGGCGAAGGTCTCGCCGGGGCGCAGGTTCAGCAGGTCGCGGGAGGCGTCCAGCGCGGTGGTGATCGCCGCGAACGATTCCGCCGTCAGGTCGGCGCAGGTCGGCCCGCCGACGTGGTAGTCCACCGGCCAGTCGGCGGTGCTGATGGCGCGCAGCTGGTAACTGGCCATGAACCGGCTCACCGACACGTCCGCGACGACCAGCCGCGGCCGGGAATGGCCACAGACCTCGTTGATCCGTTGCACGAAGTCGGCGAAACCGGTCCACCGACCGGCGAAGTACAGCACGGTGGGCGGCGTGCCGGGGTCGGACAGGCAGACCGTCTGGTCGATCCGGTCCAGGGTGGGTACGTGCCGGGCCGTGGACCCGGTGGCCCGTACCGCGGCGAGCAGGTCGTTGACCAGCGAGATCGTGTACTGGTCGGTCGGGTCGACGGGCTGGAAGACGTCCAGCCGGAACCCGGTGGGAAACCGGTGCCGTAACCGGGCGACCGTGTCCTGGGCGTAGTCCAGGTTGGTGGGCGCCAACTGGAGGTAGCCGGCCCGGTCCACGAACGGCTTTCCGGGCGCGCCGAGGTCCGCCAGCAGGTTCGGGGCGATGAACGGGATACCGGCGTCGAGCAGCCGGTTGATCGCGAGCTGGGTGGTGTCCCGACTGTCGCCGCCCCCGATCACCGCCAGCCGTGGACCGAGCGCCGCGCGGTGCGCGATGATCAGTTGGGCGACCTCGTCGATGTGCTCGACGTTCTGGGTGGCGTCGGCGATGACCACGTGCAGCCGGTGATCGGTGGCGGCGATCCGGGTCTGGGCGAACAGCAGCGCCCGGAGCTGGTCGCGCTCCGCCGGATAGTCACGACCGTCCCGGCAGCGGGTGCCGTCGGCCGGCAGCGGATCGCAGGACAGCGCGCCCAGCCACACCACCGTGAGGTCACCGTCGCGCAGCGGCCGGTTGTTGGCCAGGATGCGGCGCTGCAGCGCGGTCGTGACCGGATCCCGACCGAAGGCGGGCGACGCGAACACCCCCGGGTCGGCGGTGTCGATCAGGCCGTAGCAGCGGTCACCGCCCGGGGTCGCCCGCAGCACCGTGGCACCGGTCGAGGTCGGCAGCGTGTAGCAGCCGTGCGTGACGCCGGGCAGCCAGTCCGCGCGGGTCCAGCCGAGGAAGCCCAGCACGAGGGTGAGCACGGCGAGAATCGTGCGGTGGGCGGTGGTGAGGGCGGGCTGCCGGACCAACGCGACGAGCTTGTCCGAGACCAGCATCGGCACCACGATGGCGGCCACCGACACCGCCAGCGCCCGCCCCTCGGTACTGCCCTGGAAGATGCTCGCCACGAACACGGTCGCGGTCCCGAAGACCACCGCCATGCCACCGAGCAGGGCCACCAGCCGCAGGTCGGGACTCAGCAGCGTGGCGATGGCGGCCAGGACGACCGCCACCAGGATCGTCCATCCGCCGACGTACCCGGTGATCGCCGCGTGGACGATCAGAATCAGCAGGGCCAGCACGGCCAACAGCCGGGACCGGGACCGGGTGGCCACCGTCGAGGTCACCCGGGACGTCGCCAGCCAGTCCACCGCCTCCGGATGCGTCCGGGTCAGCAGTACGCGGGCCCGGTCGACCAGCCGGATCGCGCCGTAGAGTCCCACCGTGGCGCCGCCGACGAGCGCGATCGACCAGAACCCGGCGGCGCCCGCGAACAACGCCCGGATCACGATGAGGACGGCCAGCACGACGGCGGCCAGTCGGAGTACGACATCCACGGTCAGCAACGACCGCAGGAACCTGCCTCGCCCGGTACGCTCTGCCATCGACACCTCACGCAGCGAAAGTCCAGCGGCCCACAGCGTATTGATACCGCGCAACGGCATTGCGGGGTCTTGGTGCGCTGCTGGCCCGGACGCATGCATAATGAATGCATGGTTGCTCTGCAGATCCGGGACGTGCCCGAGGAAGTGCGGGACGCCCTCGCGGCCCAGGCCAAGGCACGCGGGCAGTCCCTCCAGGCCTACCTGCTGGAGCTGGTGGAGACGCAGGCTCGGCGCCTGCGCAACCCGGCAGCACTTGATCGCTTCGCCGGCCGCTCGGACGGTACGCACTCCCTACCGGGGGAGAGCGCAGCGGAGCTGAGCGACCAGCGGGAGCAGCGGGGGCCATGGGGGAGCGCCGCGTGATCGTCGTGGACGCGTCGGTCCTGGCCGATGCGCTGGTCGATGACGGGCCGGTCGGCGACGCGGCGCGGGCGGAACTGACCGGAGATCCGCACTGGGCCGCGCCGGGCCATCTTCTGGTCGAGGTCGTGTCGGTGCTCAGAGGCAAGCTCCTCGGTGGCAAGCTCGGCCCGGCCCGGGCTCAGGAGGCGATCGACGCCCTGCCTTCGCTGGTTATCGACGAGGTTGGCGTCGCGATGCTGACTGACCGGATGTGGCAGTTACGAGGCAATGTGACGGCGTACGACGCGGCATATGTCGCGGCGGCGGAGCTGATGGCCTGCCCGCTGGTGACCAGTGACGGTCGGCTCGCCAAGGCCGGTGGCGTCCGCTGCGAGATCCGGCTACTCCGGGCGTCCTGACGGACCGCTGCGCACGGTCGGTCAGCTCGATGTCCGCCTCGGGAGCAGCAGTTCCTCATGGTCGAGTTCGCGTTCCAGGACGCGGAGTTCCTCGTCGGGCAGCCGGCCGGAGTCCCGCCAGCGCAGCAGTTCCTCGCGCTGGGCGTCGATGGCCGTCCGGCGGACCTGCAGCGCCGTCTCGTACTCGGGTGAGGTGGGAACCTCGGGCGACTCGCTCTGCTGGAGCAGGTCGAGCCGGCCGCGGTAGCGCGCCAGCCTGGTCCGCAGCTGCGTCCGGGTGATGTCGACGGCCTTGGCGCTGTCCGGTTCGTCGGCGGCGAGGGCGTCGAGGCGGGACAGGGCGGCCTCGACCGCGGCCGAGCGAGCCTCGTTGCGTACCCGGGCCCGGTCGGTGTCGTCGGCCCGCAGGCCGAGTTTCCGCACCAGCGGGGCGAAGGTCAGGCCCTGCCCGACGAGGGTGACCAGGACGACCACGAAGGCGCAGAACAGCAGGAGGTCCCGGTCGGGGAAGGGTGACCCGTCGTGGGTGGTCAACGGCAGGGTGAAGATCGCGGCCAGGCTGATCACGCCGCGGGTGCCGGACCAGCTCAACGCCACCACCTCGCGGGAGGTCAGGCGGCGGGCGTTGCGGTCGGCGCGGGCGACCTGCCGGGCGGTCCCGGGTTCGTCGGAGTCGTCCTGCTCGGCGATGCCACCCAGCCGGGTGTGCAGCGACCGGGGGAGCGACTGGGTCAGCACCAGCCAGGCGGGACGCAGGAGCAGCACCACGCCGACCGAGACCGCGACGGCGATGACGATGGTCGACGTGTCGTACTGGCGCAGGCCCCGGACGACCTCGGGAAGCTGTTGGCCGATCAGCAGGAAGACGAAGCCCTCGAGGAGGAAGTCGACCAGCCGCCACACCGCGCTGGTCTGCAGCCGGGCGGCGCCCGAACCGATCTGGGGCGTCTGGTGGCCGACGATCAGCCCGGCGACCACCACGGCGAGCACCCCGGAGACGTGCAGCGCCTCGCCCAGCAGGTAGGCCACGAACGGGGTCGCGAGGGAGATGGCGTTGGACACAAGCGGGTCCGCGTGGAGCGGCCGGGCCAGCCGCTTCGCCCAGGCGACGACCGCACCCACCGCGACGCCGCCGACCGCGGCCAGCAGGAACTGCCCGACGGCGGCGGGGAACGAGAACTTCCCGCCCACCGCGGCGGCCACCGCGACGCTGAGCATCGTCAACGCGGTGGCGTCGTTCAGCAGCCCTTCGCCCTGGATGATCGTGATCATCTTTGGCGGCAGGTTCACCCGGCGGCCCACCGCCAGGGCGGCCACCGGATCGGGTGGCGCGATGGCGGCGCCGACCGCTATCCCGGCGGCCAGCGTCGCCCCGGCGACGAACAGGTGGAACCCGACGCCGACCAGGATCCCGGTGAGCAGCACCAGCACCACGGACAGGCTGACCACGATGCGCAGGTTCCGGCGCAGGTCCAGCAGCGAGGAGTCCAGGGCGGCGCTGTAGAGCAACGGGGGCAGCACGACCATGAGCACCAGGTTGGGATCGAGACCGACGTTGGGGCCGGGGAGCAGCGCGTACGCGATGCCGACCAGCGGCAGGAGCGCGGCCGCCGGCAGCCCGGTGCGGCCCGCCACCCACCGTACGACGATGATGACGGCCACGGCGGCGAGCACGAGCAACAACGTCGAATGGGTGCTCACCCGTGGCTTCTCCTCGGATCGGCGCCTCGGTCGCGGTAGGACCCAGCCTACCCACGTGATCAATGCGGCCACGCCGCGCGCGGCACCCGCGTCCACCTGCGCCGGTGAGATTGGCCCGGCGTCGATGTTGCCAAGGACACTTTTTGGCAGTACGAACGTGACCAGCGTTTCCGGCCGGGCGGACGCAGTTTCCCGGCGGATCGGACCGACTTCACCCTAAGGGGGCCTAATGGCACGCAGCCGGATCGCCGGCGCAGCCGCCGTCACGCTCGTCGTACCGCTACTCAGCGTCATTCCGGCGTCGGCCGCGGTGGCCGCGCCCGCCGCACCCGCCGCGGCGAAGCAGTCCCGGACCAGCGACGTCCGGGAGCTGCCCCGCAAGGAATTCGCCGTCGACGGCAAGAAGGTCGACACCCCGTCCCGGTACCAGCCGCGGGCGCAGAACCGGTCGCAGCGGCAGGCGGCGGCCAACACCCCGCCGGTCGGCACCGTCCGGCAGTGGCTCGGGCTCGACGACTTCAACGGCTCGTACTACCGCAAGAACTACACGCTGCGCGCCGTCGGCAAGAACATCGAGGTCTGGGTCGCCAACGACCTCGCCTTCCCCGCCGGTGACTGCCGCACCCAGATCCCCGGCTCGACCGACGTCACCGACGCGCAGGCGGTGGCGCTGGCCAACGAGTTCGACAACAACATGTACCCGAAGGAGACGGTGGCCTTCAGCACGCCGCCGGACCGCGACGGCAGCAACGCGCTGCTCGGGCCGGACGCCAACGGCAACGGCGGCGACTACACCGGCGGCGGCAACAAGACGGTCACCCTGGTCGACAACGTACGGGACGACAACTACTACCAGTTCCCGGCCGCCCCGACCTACATCGCCGGCTTCTTCTCGTCGCAGCTCAACGAGCTGTTCGACCGGAACGTGATGACCATCGACGCGTTCGACTGGGCACACCGCACCGGCGCCAACCCGCCGAACGAGCCGACCGACGACCTGTGCACCAGCCGCCCGGCCCGCCCGCACACGTACGAGGGCACCTTCGCGCACGAGTGGCAGCACCTGGCGCACTACTACACCGACCCGTTCGAGACGTCCTGGATCAACGAGGGCCTGTCGGACTACGCGCAGACGCTGGTCGGCTACGTCGACCCCGCGGCCACCGTCTACGACCGGGGCGCCGACAGCCACCTCTACTGCTACCAGGGCTTCGGCACGGTGCAGACGCCGTACAACACCAACCCGCGCGACTGCGGCGGGCCGGAGAACTCGCTCACCCTGTGGGGCGAGAGCCCGAACCCGAACGCGGTGCTCGCCGACTACGGCAACGCGTACTCGTTCATGCAGTTCCTGCTCGACCGGTTCGGCGCGGACATCCTGTCCCGGCTGCACCGCGACGGTGCGCGGCAGGGCCTGGTCAGCCTGCAGGCGGCGCTGGCCGCCGAGGGCGCGAAGAACATGTACCAGGTGATCCACGACTACCAGACGATGACGCTGGTCGACAAGATCGTCGGGGACTCGCGTACCGGGGTCATGCTGGGCGTACCGAAGAGCCGGGTGACCGCCAAGAGCCTGCGCTCGACGGTGAACCTGGCCAACTTGGCCGCCTACGCCACCCCCGGCGCGGCGCCCAACGGGGCCGACTTCGTCCCGCTGCAGAACGCGGCCGGCAAGGTGCTGCGCGGCAGTGACCTGCGGTCGCTGTCGTTCACCGGCGCCAAGACCCTGCCGTCGCTGCCGCTGGCCTGGACCGTCGTCAACAACGACCCCGACCGGCCCGGCAACCCGGTGCTGTTCTCCGGCAACGCCAACAACACCGACGCCGCGGCGGTCACCCCGGTGACCGTGCCGACGACCGACCCGACGCTGCGCTTCCTCGCGAAGTACGGTGCCGAGGCGGGCTTCGACTACGGCTACGTGACCGTCTCCACCGACGGCGGCGCGACCTACACCGCCATCCCGGGCGACAAGACCGTCGCCGGTCCGCTCGGCCCCGGGCTGAACGGCACCACCGACGGGTTCGAGCCGCACACCTACGACCTGTCCGCGTACGCCGGCAAGAACATCCTGCTCGGCTTCCGCTACGTCAGCGACGGCGGTGTCAACGAGGGCGGCCTGCTGATCGACGACGTCACCGTCGGCGGCAGCACGGTCAGCGACGGCAGCAGCCTCGCCCCGTTCAAGTCGCCCAGCGAGATCAAGCCGGCCACCGTGCACAACTGGAACCTGCGGCTGATCGGCCTGGACGAGAAGCACTCGGTCGCGCTCCAGCTGGAGTTCGACGGCAAGTCCAGCGTGTCGCTGGGTCCGCTGCAGCTGGCGCTGCTCTACCTGTTCCCGAAGGTGGTCGCCGTGGTCGCCTACGACGAGCCGACCGAGCAGGTCCAGCAGTACGCCCCGTACACCCTGAAGGTCAACGGAGTGGTCCAGCCCGGCTGAGGCACCGGTGAGAAAGGGGGGCGCTCCGGACCGGAGCGCCCCCCTTTTCGTTCCGTGTCCGGTTAGGTGTTTCCACGCAAGACGCGGCGACATCCTCCCCAGGACGATCGATGGCAGGCAATCAGCCAGCACCCACGACCGGGGAGGATCGTCGTGAGACGAAGGAACGTACTGCTCACCGCGCTTGTCGCGATGGCCGCGCTGCTGTCGGCGCCGGGCACCGCGGCGGCAGCCAAGGCCCCGTCGGCGACGACGGCCCAGGTCGCGGCGGCAGCCGGCCGGATCGTCAACCACCGGCACAGCGCCGCCGACCTCGCGCTGGTGAGGAGCCGGCCGGAGATCGCCCGCACCGTGCCGGACCCGGCCGGACCCACCGTGTCGGTCCGGTCCACCGGCTTCACCCTGGCAACCGGCGCGGGAGCCCCGACCGGCAAGGCGGGTCCGACCGGTACGAACGGCGTGGCGCTGCTGGCCGAGAACTGCGCCGGTGCCATCGAGGTGGGCGTCCAGTACATCTCAATTCTCGGCAACATCATCTGGCAGTGGTGGCACCACGTCGAGGCGTGCAGCGACAACGTCAACGTCACCCGGTTCCTCTCCCGCCGCGACTTCCTGCGGATCGCGGACGGCACCGTCGAGTTCCTGGAGCTGGTCCAGAACGTGCAGGGCGCCACCCCGCGGGCGTGGACGACCTCGACGGTGCAGCGGCACCTGAAGCAGTGCTCGATCCCCGCCATCCCGTGCACCAACGACTACCCGTGGATCACGGTCACCCTGTACGCGGACCACACCTACACCTGGAAGTGGGGCGGCTGACCAGCCAGCCGGTCCCCCCACCGCCCCGCCCCGGTCACCGGGGTGGGGCGGTCGCGCCATCGGCATCCGTCCCATCTTGATCGATGTGCGTAAAGACCTTTCTAGGCGACCGGAGTGATCGGTGCGAGGATGGGACGCGGTGCGGCCACGGTGGTTGAGGGGAGTTCGACGGAGATCACCCGGCGGTGGACGCGCCCGTGCCGACACCGCGACGGCCGGATGTCCGGAGGGCGCCATGATCGTCTCACCCCCGACCGCGCAGACATCATCGAGCCAGGCAGTGCCGCCGATGGGGACACCGCCGTCCGCCGCGACGCCGTTGCTGGCGCGCGACCGGGAGGTCGCCCTTCTCGACCGCGCCGTGGCGCAGGCGTCCGCCGGCGGGTTCGCCGTGGTGGCGGTCTGCGGCGAACCGGGCATCGGCAAGACCCGCATGCTGCGGGAACTCGGCGCGCGGGCGAGCACCGCCGGGCTGCCCGTGTACGCCGGCCATCCCACCGAGTTCGAGCAGGAGGTCCCGTTCGGCATGTACGCCGAGGCGCTCGACCCGCTCCTCGGCGGCGAGCGTCCCGGGTGCCATGACGACGTCCGGATCGCGGTCGCGGCGCTGCGCGGCCGGCCGGACGCGCAGCCGGAGGCGGGCGCGTCGAGCCGGCGGGTCGACTCGTGTCGGGTCTACGCCGGGGTCCGTCGCCTGCTCGCCGAGGACGCCAGACCCGGCGCGGTGCTGCTCCTGGACGACCTGCACTGGGCCGATCAGGCCTCGCTCGAGCTGACCGAGTACCTGATCCGCAAGCCGCCGCGGATCCCGATGGTCGTGGGGGTGGCGTTCCGGGACGCCCGGCCGCCGGCCCGGCTGCTCGACGCGATCGCCCGGCACGGGCCGGCGGCCCTGCGGATCGACCTGTCCCGTCTCGACCCCGCCGAGCTGGCCCCGTGGCTGGCCGACGCGACCGCCCGGCGCCGCGCGATGATCCTGCGGGCCGGCCAGGGCAACCCGCTCTACGTCCAGGTGTTGTCCCGGCTGCCGGACGACGCCCTCGCGGCCCTGGCGGGCGGGCCCGGCCACGACCGGCCCTGGGCGGGCGACTCGGGGCAGCACATTCTGGCGGGTGCCGCCTCGGAGATCCTCACCCTCGACCCGGCCGCGCAGGCGGTCGCGTTCGCCATCGCCGTCATCGGTGACCAGACGACCATGGATCTGCTCGGCCACGTGGCGCGGCTGCCCCCGGCCGAGGTAATCCGGGCCGTCGACCAGTTGCACGGGCTGGGGCACGTGGAGGTGGACGGGAACCGGTGCCGGTTCCGGCATCCGCTCATGCGGGCCGCGGTGCGCGCGCTGACCGGGCCGGCCGGACAGATCGAGGTGCACGCCCGGGCCGCGGCCCACCTGCACGAGCGGCACGCCCCGCTGCAGATCCGGGCCCATCACACGGAACGGTCGGCGCGGCCGGGCGACCGGCTCGCGGCGGCCACCCTCATCGAGGCGGGCCAGGCGTTCACCTGCTCCGCGCCGCTGCAGGCCGCCCGGTGGCTCGGTACCGCTCTGCGGATCATGCCGGAGAGCGGCCCGCTGCAGGCCCGGCGGCCCACCGTCCAGCTCTGGTACGCGCGGGCCCTGGGCCTCGGCGGTGATCTGGAGGCGGCCCGGGCCGCGCTGGTCGACCTGGACCACGCCGAGGAGCCGGTGCGGACCGAGGCCGAGGCGTTCCGTGCCGTCGTGGCCCGGCTGCGCGGCGACATCGACGAGGCGGCCGCGGTGCTCGACACCCGGCTGAGACGCGGGTCGCCGAACCCCGCGGCGGAGGGCAAACTCCGCGTCCAACTGGCCGCCGTCGGCGCCCTACGGGAGGACTGGTCCGCGGCGGTCGACCACGCCAGCCGCGCGCTCGCCCTGTTGGACGCCGAACGTCCCGCGTTGGCCGCCGCCGCCCAGGCGCTGCGGGCGTTCGGGGCGTTCTACGGCGGTGCCGTCGCGGCCGCGCACGACCACATCACCACGGCTGCCCGGATCGTGGACGGGACCGGGGACGCGGCGCTGCGTCCGCACGTCGAGCTGTTCGGACCGCTGTCCTGGGTGGAGATCCAGCTGGGCCTGCTCTCCGCGGCGGACCGGCACCTGGTCCGCGCCCGGGAGATTGCGGAGAGCATGGGCCACAGCAGTGCCCTGCCGTACCTGCTGGTCGTGGCGAGCACGCTGCACGCCAGGACCGGCCGGCTGAGCTCCGCGGTGGTGCTCGCCGACGAGGCCGCCGCGGCCGCCGAACCGGTCGGCAGCGCCGAGATGCGCGCGATGGCGGACGCGGTGCGCATCCTCCCGCTGGTGTTCACCGCCGGCCCGCACACCGCGATTGCCGTGGCGAGGCGGCTCGCCGGGGAGGACCGGCCCCGGTCGGCGATGTGGCGGCGGGTCGGCTGGCTGAACCTGGCCGTCGCCCGGCTGGTCGCCGGCGATCCGCGCGCCTGCCTCGACGTACTGGCCGGGCCCGCGACGGCGTGGCCGGCAAACCTCTCGATCGCCGTGTTCCGGGAGACGCTGCGGGCGATCGCGTCGGCCCGCCTGGGTGAGGGCGCGGCCGCCCGGGCGGCCGCCGACCGGGCCGAGGCCGTCGCCGTCGACACCGGTCTGGGGTACGAGCTGGGCCTCGCCGGATACGCGCGGGCGCACGTGGCGGCCCGGGCGCACCGGTACGAGGAGGCGACCGACCGGGCGGGTGCGGCGGCGACGCGGTTGTTGGCCGCGGGCGCCCCGCTCGAGGCGGCGCTCGCGGAGCACCTGGCCGGCGCCGCCCACCTGCGGGCGGGAGCGCCGCGGCCGGGTCGCGCGGCCTACCAGCGCGCCCTGGTCGGCTACCGGCGGTGCGGCGCCACCTGGCTGTCCCGGGTGCTGACCCGCGACCTGGCGGCCGTTCCGCCGGAGCCGACCGCTGCCGGGCGGTCGCCGGCGGACACCGGGTTGACCAGCCGGGAGTGGGAGATCGCCGAGCTGGTCATGACCGGCCTGAGCAATCAGGAGATCGCCGCCAGCCTGCACCTGAGCCGGCGCACCGTCGAGTCGCACCTGTCCCGGGTGTTCGCGAAACTCGGGGTCCGGTCCCGGACCGCGATGACCAACCGGCTCAGCCGGCTCGCCGCGCCCGTCCCGTGACGCCGCCTCGGCGGGCCTCGACATCGGGCCGGAGCGGACGTCGTGCCGGGGCAGCAGCCCCGCCCCACTCGACCCGCCCAGCGAGATCGGGCTGGCCACTGAACCTTTTTCAACCTGAACCGCGCGGTGCGCAAGCGGCGTCTTCGACCTCGGCCGACGCCGGAGCGCAAGGGGAGGTTGAAAAAGGTTCACCGTGCACAACTGGAACCTGCGGCTGATCGGCCTGGACGAGGACGGGACACGCCGGGTGCCGGGCGCGCGTTCGAGCGCGCGCCCGGCACCTGATCACCCGCGGGGTCGTCCCCGCCGGCGAGGTCAGGACGAGATGTTCCGTACCTGGTTGTAGAGGCTGCTGACCTGGTTGCCGTAGTACGGCGAGTACATGTACTGCGGCTGGTTGGTGTACTTGAAGTCGTTGTGACCGTTGATGTAGCCCCAGTTACCGTCGAAGCTGATCAGCCAGGGGCCGCCCGAGGCGCCGCCGGTCATGTCGTTGGCCATGTAGATGATGTTGGTCCCACCGCTGGGCGCCGTGCCGGTCGCCTCGACCAGGCAGCACCCGCTGTACGGGGACGCCTGCGGGTAGCCGAACGCGTAGGCGTACTGGCCGACCGCGTAGTTCCAGGCGATGCCCTGGCCGCCGAGGTAGTCGGTGATCCGGTAGCCGGCGCTGTTGCGGTACATGATGGCCGCGCCGACGTCGTTGGCGAAGTCGTTGTTGTTGTAGAACCACGCGCTGGTGGTCCAGAGCGCCGACGCGGACCAGCTTCCGTACGGCGCGGAACCGCTGGCGTAGTTCGGCACGAAGATCCAGTTGGTGTTCCACTGGCCGCCGTCGGAGACGCAGTGGCCGGCGGTCCACACGGTGGACTTGCCCTCGGTGTTGACGATGGCGCCCGAGCAGACGTAGTTCAGCCCGAGGCTGGTGAAGAACACCTTGCCGTTCGTGCGGGCCACCGGGTGGCCGACCGGGTAGTTGGGGTAGAACGAGTCGGTGGACGCGTCCGATCCGGCGGTGGACGCGTCCGATCCGGCGGTGGCCTTCGGTTGGGTCACCGGCGGCGCGGCCGGAATCGACGTGGCCGGACCCTGCGAGCCCTGCGTGGCGGTGCCCGACGCGGCGGACGGGTGGGCCGCGGCGGCCGCCCGCTTCACCGAGGGAAGCTCGCTGTCCGGGTGGGCGCTCTTCATCCGCTCCGGACTCCAGTACGCGGCCAGCGCCTGCTGCTGGGCCTCGACGCCGGAGCCCTTCACGGTGCTGGCGACGTCGGCGGAGAGCCGGGCCGTTCCGCTGGTCAGGCTGGCGTCGGTGGTGGCCTGGGCGGTGGAGACCCCGCCGGTGGTGGTGGCCTGGGCGGTGGAGACGGCGCCGGTGACCAGCGCCGTGCTGACCATGGCCGTGGCCATGGTCAGCACCGCGAGACGCTTGGATAGCTTCAACACATCCTCCTCGAGGACCTATTGATCATTTCCGCCGTGCGGCGGTGAAGATGATTCTGATTCATTGCTCCTTCATGTCAACCGGTCAATTCCTGTTGCGCTGCCGGCCCGGGAGGGCGCGGAAATAATTGAGTGCTTGCGGTAGCTTTCCGGCTGCGCATTCCACCGAATCGGTCGAAGGAGACATATCGATGAATGCCCATGTCTTTGCCCGACGAGTGAGTCGAATCGGGCGCTTGGACTTGGACGATCTTCCGGGACTCTCACCCTGGGTGACCTGAAGACGAGGCGAGCAGTTAATAATCTGTTAACGCTGGGTCATTGAATCCGCGTTCTCCTCATTCCTGCTCAGTCCGGACCATTTCGGCTCCCACCGGCGCCTTTCGGCGACCCTTTGGAACCGGTGTTGGCGTGCTGACTGACGTGCCCGGAATGGATAGCGGAAGTCACCACTAACCCGAACTGCCTGGCCTTGTGGTAATGCCGGTCGTTGCGGGACGTGGCATACCGAGGGCGTACCACATCGCCTTTAGGTATTTTCACCCAAGACGCGGCGACATTCGCTGCGGGACAATCGGCGGTAACCGGCCAACCAATCTCCACCGAGCTTCGGCCGGCGGGGGAGGTGCGTCAGGGCGTACAGATGGATTTCTCTGCGGGCGCGGGACGCGGTATGGTGAGCCTATTATCGAACTCTGTCGATGGAGGTGTCGATGCGGCACATCGGACGCGCCGGGTTCCTGCTGGTCGCCACGCTCGCGGTCGTCCCGCTCGGGACGGCGGTCCCGGTCGCCGCGTCGGTCGCCGAGGCCGCGGCCCCCGCCCCCGCGACGCCGGTCGGACTGTCGGCGACGAACAACGCCTCGTCCATCACCCTGACCTGGCGTCAGCCGCCGGCCGGCACCCGGCCGGCCAGCTTCCGGGTGTACGAGGGGTCCACCGTGGTCGCCCGCAACACGACCACCCACGTCACCGTCCCGGACCTGCCGTTCAACAGCAGCCACACGTACCGGGTGACGGCGGTCGACCGCGCGGGCCGGGAGTCGGCGCCCAGCGCCCCGGTCACCCGGCGCGCCTTCATCGGCGGGCCGATGGCCTGCGGCATCACCGCCCCGAGCGGGCTGTCGGTGACCGCCGTGACCGCCTCGGCAGCGTCGCTGTCCTGGTCCAACGCCGTCCCCTACTACGACCAGGCCGGCACCATCCTGGTGCTGCTGGACTCGGTGGCGGTCGCCCAGACCACGATGGACGAGTTCCGGATCGGCGGCCTCGCCCCCGGCTCGACCCACACCGTCCAGGTGGCCCGGCGCGACTGCGTGGGACAGTCGCACCCCGGTGAACCGGTCACCTTCACCACCGGCGCCGGACCGGCCGCCCGGCCCGCGCCGCCGGGCGCGGTCACGGTCGGCGCGCGCACCGCGACCACGGTCGAGCTGAGCTGGGCGCCGGGCGCCGGCGCGGCCCCGGCCGCCGGCTACGCCGTCTACTCCGGTGCCACGCGAGTGGCCACCACCACCGGCCCGGCCGCCCGGGTGACCGGCCTGTGGCGGGAGACCGGGTACGAGTTCACGGTGGCCGCGCTGGACGGCGCCGGTAACGAGTCCACGCACTCCGCCCCGGTGCAGACCGGCACCCAGCCGTGCCCGGACCCGCCGGGCCGGGCGGACGCGCCCACCGCGCTGACCGCCGTCGCCACCGCGTCCTCGTCGGTGGTGCTGTCCTGGACGCAGGACTTCGCGGCCACCTCGTACACCGTCTACCGGGTCGCGGGCGCCGGCCTGCCGCTCGGACCGGTGGCCACGACCCGCACCACCTCGGCCCTGATCAGCGGCCTCCCGCCGGGCAGCACCGCCGGCTACGCGGTGGTCGCCACGACGGCCGCCTGCGGGTCCTCGCCGCGCAGCGACCCGCTGACGGTCGGCACCCCCGCCGGCCCGGCGGCCCGCCCGGCCGCACCCACCGGCCTGACCGTCGCGCGAAACACCCCCAACTCCGACTTCACCGGTACGGTCACGCTGTCCTGGACGCAGCCGGCCGGCGACGACCCGCCGGCGGGTTTCCGGCTCTACGAGGGCGGCGCGCTCCTCGCCACCAGTGACACCACGAGCGTGACGTTGCGCCTGCCCGGCGGCCCGACGCACGCGGTCACCGTGCTGGCGGTGGACGCCGCCGGCAACGAGTCGGGGCAGAGCGCGCCGGTCACCTTCACCGTCTCGTTCCTGCCGCCGCCGTAACCCGTCCGGCGGACGTCCCCGCGGGACGCCGGGCGGCCCGGGCGGATACCGGCGGGCCCGGCGGCGCAAGGCCGATGCGCCCGTTGTATTCAGTTTCATCAAAGTTCAACCGGCGGTCGCCATCCATGTCCGTTCTCCTCCCTAGATTCCTTAGCGGCAGGAAGAGGGAACGGTGGCGAAAACGCACGCGATCCGGGCTCGTCGGCTCACCAAGCGCTTCGGTGCGGTCGTCGCACTCGACGGCGTCGACCTGGACGTGGCGCCGGGACAGATCCATGGACTGGTCGGGCCCAACGGCGCCGGCAAGACGACGCTGCTCGGCCTCCTGCTGGGCCTGGCCGTCGCCGACGGCGGTAGCCTGGAGATTCTCGGTACGCCGGTCGAGCGGGCCCTCGCCACCCCGGACGGGACGGCCGGGTTCGTGGACGGCCCCGCCTTCTATCCCTCACTGACCGCTCGGCAGAATCTCGCCGCCCTGGCCGACCTGGACGGTCGGCGGGTCCGGGCGGCCCAGCTCGACCACGTACTCGACCAGGTGGGCCTCACCGACGTCGCCGACGACCGGACCCGCGGCTTCTCCCTCGGCATGCGGCAACGGCTGGGACTGGCGGCCGCCCTGCTGAGCGAACCCCGGTTGCTCGTCCTCGACGAACCGGCCAACGGGCTCGACCCGGCCGGCGCGAAACACGTACACGGTGTCCTCACCCGGCTCGCCGCGGCCGGGACCAGCGTCCTGCTCTCCAGCCACCGGATGGACGACGTCGAGGCGCTCTGCTCCGAGGTCACCATCCTGGCCACCGGCCGGGTCGTCTTCTCCGGCCCGTTGCGCAAGCTGGCCACCGAGCACCGGGAACTGGACTACCGGCTGGTCACCTCGGATCCGGACGCCGCCCGCCGGCTCGCCGCGGACGCGGCCGGCGTCCGCGTCACCACGACCGTCATCACCCGGTACGACACCGAGGTGCTCACCGTGACCGCCCGCACCCCGGCCCTGGACGACCTCGTGGTCCGGCTCGTCCACGCGGGCGTCGCCGTGCGCGAACTCGCTCCCGTGGTGTCGCCGTTGGAGGCGGCCTTCCTGGCCCTGACCGGGCAACGGGAGGTGGCCCGATGACCGCGAGCGTCGCCGCGGACCGCGCTCCCGCGCTCCGGCGCGGCTCGGTGGCCCGCGGCTACCGCTTCGAGCTGGTCAAACTGGTCTCCCAGTGGCGGGTACGGGTCCTCGTCGGCGCCTGCTGGATCGGGCCGGCCCTGTTCGTCGCCGCGGTGAGCCAGCAGAGCACCCTCCCGGTCGACACGCTGTTCGGCCGCTGGATGCACGCCACCGGTTGGGCCGGTCCGCTGGTGATACTCGGCTTCGCCGGCACCTGGGCGCTTCCGCTGCTGACCTCGGTGGTCGCCGGGGACGTGTTCGCCACCGAAGATCGGCTGGGCACCTGGCGGCAACTGCTGGTCGCGGTCCGGTCACCGGGACGGATCTTCGTGGCGAAGGCGCTGGCCGCCGTCACCGTCGTACTGCTGATGGTGACCGGGCTGGCCTGCGCCAGCACGGCGGGCGGGCTGGCGGCGGTCGGCAACCACGCGCTGGTCGGCCTCGACGGTCACCTGTTGGCTCCGGGCGATGCCGCGCGCACCGTGTTGCTGGCCTGGGCCTGTGCGCTCGCACCGACCCTCGCCCTGGCGGCGATCGGGCTGCTGGGGTCCGTCGCGCTGGGCAGGTCGCCGATGGGGTTGCTGCTGCCCGCCCTGGTCGCGTTCGCGATGCAACTGGCCCAGCTGTTGCCGCTGCCCGTCGCCGTACGGCTGGCCCTACCCGGTTACCTGTTCACCGCCTGGGCCGGCCTGTTCACCGCCCCCGCCCAGGCCGGTCCGATCCTGGCCGGGCTCGTGGCGAGTCTGCTGTGGACGGTGACCGCGACCGCCGCGGCGTACCGGCTCTTCCTGCGCCGCGACTTCACCAACCCCACCGACGACCGGTCGGGTCGTCGCGCGCTCACCGTCGGCGCGCTGCCGCTCGCCGGGCTGGCCACCGCGACGGTCGCGGTCCTGGCCGCGACCGGCACGACGACCGGATCCGGGATCCGGCAGGACGCCGTGCAACGGTCGGTGGCCACCACCTTCGCCCATCTCTACCGCCTGCAGACCCGGCAGCTGCACCGCCCCGACGTCACGGAGGCGCAACTGGCCACCACGGCGGCCTGCACCAAGGGGGGCGGCACGGTCGCCGCCGAGGGGCCGGGCAACGACTGGCGGTGCGTCGTGTCCTGGCGGCTGCCCGGCGTCGCCGCCACCGGGCAGGCCATCTACCAGCTCGACGTCGCGCCCGACGGACGGTACATGGCCGACGGCGACGGGCCGAAGGAAGTGAACGGTTACTTCGTGGTGCGGACCCCGACCGGGGACGCGTCGAACCCGCTGTGGCAGTTCGACGGCAACGTCGAGCTGTCGGCGACGTCGAAGGGATGAGCCAATGAACCTTTTTCAACCTGAACCGCGCGGCGCGCAAGCACCGCCTTCGACCTCGGCCGACGACGGCCCGCAAGGGGAGGTTGAAAAAGGTTCAATGCAGGTGACACGCCGACGGCGGGTCGACCGGGGTCGGTCCGACCTCGGCCGGCGCATCGGCCGCAGACTGCCGCTCCTGACGGCCGGTGCCACCGCCGTGGTGGTGGTCGCCGGCGCCGGAGTCGGGGTCGCGAAGACCGACCAGTTCGGCACCGACCGGGTCGGTGAGGTGACCGGCCGGGGCCTGGTGGTCTCGGACGACCAGTACGTCAAGCCGATCGGTGAGCGTCTGGTCGTCAACAACGGCAAGATCATGTCCTCGACGGTCAGCCCCGACGGGTCACACGTGGCGGCCTCGCTGGCCGACGGAGGGATGGCGCTCGCCATCCTGGACCTGCGGACCTGGCAGCTGCAGCAGCTCGTCGGCAACAACGCCGCGGCGGACCTGCGAATCAGCGGCAACGATGTGGGCCAGGAAGGGCCGACGTACGCGCCGGACGGTTCGCGGCTGTGGCTCGGCCAGGCCGACGGCTACCGGACCTTCACCGTGAACCCGGACGGCACCCTGGCCAACCCGGCGTTCGTCCGTATCCCGGCGGACGGTGCCAAGCGGGCGCTGGCGAGCGGCGCGGTCTTCTCCACCGACGGGTCCACCGTCTACGCCGCGCTCAACGGTCAGAACCGGGTGGTCGCCCTCGACGCCGCGACCGGAGCCGTCACGCGGAGTTGGCCGGTGGGCAACGCCCCCCGGGACCTCGCCGTGGTCGGCAGCAAGCTGTACGTCAGCAACGAGGGCGGCCGGCCGGCGGCACCGGGTGACCCGACCCTCAACTCCTACAACACCCAGGTCCCGGCCGACCCGGTGACCGGGGCCACCACCACCGGCACCGTCAGCGTCATCGACCTGGCGAACCCGGCCGCCGCCGTCGGCAGCATCGCCGTCGGCCTGCACCCGACCGCCCTGTACGCGCACGGCGGGGCGCTGTTCGTCACCAACACCGCCACCAACGACGTCTCGGTCATCGACCCGAGCCTCGACAAGGTCGTGCAGACCATCGCCACCCAACCGTGGCCGGAGGCGTCGGTCGGCTACGAACCGAACGCGGTGACGCTGACCGCCGACGGCCACCTGCTGGTGACCCTGGGCCGAGCCAACGCGGTCGCCGTCTACCGGTACACCACCGCGCAGGAGCCGGTCAGCTACGTCGGTCTGCTCCCCACGGACTACTTCCCGGCGGAGATCACCACCGTCGGCCGCGACGTGCTGGTCGCCAACACCCGTGGCATCGACGCCCGCCGCCCCACCACCAACCAGGGCCACGGCACGCACGACACGACGTCGAGCCTGCAGCGGTTCCGGCTGCCGAGCGACAAGGTGATCAAGTCTCAGACCCGCGTGGTCTTCGACCAGAACGGCTGGACCGCCGGCTCGGTCAAGCAGGCCCAGGGCCGGAGCAGGGCCAAGCCGGTGCCGGTGCCGGCCCGGCTCGGCGACCCCTCGACGATCAAGCACGTGTTCCTGATCGTCAAGGAGAACCGGACGTACGACCAGGTCTTCGGCGACGTGGCGCGCGGGAACGGCGCTCCGGCGCTCGCCCAGTTCGGGGAGAACGTGACGCCGAACCAGCACGCGCTGGCCCAGCAGTTCGGGTTGTACGACAACACGTACGACATCGGCACGAACTCGGCCGAGGGGCACAACTGGCTGATGCAGGCGAACGACCCCGAATACACCGAGTCCTCGGCCGGTGAGTACATCCGCAGCTATGACACCGAGGACGACGCGCTCGGTCACCAGCGGACCGGCTTCCTCTGGACCGGCGCCCAGGCGGCGGGCCGGTCGGTGCGCAACTTCGGCGAGTTCCACCAGTTCCTCACCAAGCCGGCGGGTGCCACCTGGCAGAACCTGTACTGCGACACCCTGCACATGGCGGGGACCGGCCAGGACACCGCGTACCCGATGATCTCGTCCTCGCCGATCCCGTCGCTCAACGACGTGTCGGTGCACGCCTTCCCGAAGTTCGACACGGATGTCCCGGACATCTACCGGTACGAGATCTGGAAGCGTGACTTCGTCAGGAACGGTCCGGCGAACCTGAACATGTTCTGGCTGTCCAGCGACCACACCGGTGGTCCGCCGAACGCCGCCGCCCAGGTCGCGGACAACGACCTCGCGGTCGGCAAGATGGTGGAAACCATCTCGCACAGCAAGTACTGGAAGGATTCGGCGATCTTCATCGTCGAGGACGACTCGCAGGCCGGCCTCGACCACGTCGACGGCCACCGCGCACCCATCCAGATCATCAGCCCGTACGCCCGGCGTGGTGTCGTGGACAGTCGCTACTACTCGCAGATCACGATGATCCGGACCATCGAGCAGATCCTCGGGATCCACCCGATGAACCAGAAGGACAGCGCGGCCAGTCCGATGACCGGAGCCTTCACCCGGCAGCCGAACCTCACGGCGTTCAACGCGCTGCCGAACCGGACCTCGCTCACGGCGGGCCTCGCCACCCTGCCACCGTGCGGCGCCGACAACCCGGCACCGCCGAACCCGAACGCCGCGCCCGTGCCGTCGGCCACCGTGCCGGCGGACAAGCAGCAGCTCGCGGCGAAGTGGGACGCCTGGAAGGCGCACCAGCGGCTCTCCGGGCCGAACGCCAGGGCGGACTTCGCCAACCCCGCCCAGCTGAACCACCTCACCTGGTACCAGACGAGCGGCTGGACCAAGCCGTACCCCGGCGAGGACAGGATCTTCGCGCCCGAGAACGTGCCGGGCGCGTACCTGCCGGCACCGGAGACCGACTGACCCGTCGGACCGGGTCGACGTCCCGGCGTCGCCGAGGACGTCGACCCGCTCCGGTCATCGGCCGACGCTGGCGCTTTTCCGGTACGACACGCCGGTGGGACGACCGAAAAAGTGTCAGCGGTCTGGGTGAACCTCGCCGTTGTCGTGGTCCGTACCGATTGACTAAAGATAGATAGAGACTAATATCCAGGATCGTGCCCGGTGTTCTCCGGGCCGGTCGGACGGTGGGAGTCTCTGATGGGTGTTCAACGACGGCGCAAGCCACGATCGGCCACGGTCGTCGGGGTGGCCGGATCTCTCGTGGTGGGGCTGTTGACCGCCCAGGCCGCCGCCGTCCCGGCGATGGCCGCCGACCCGCTCACCCTGTCCGTGGACGTGACCGCCGCCCGGCACGCGATCAGCCCGGACATCTACGGCATGAACGGCGGTGACCCCGCCCTCGTCGCCGAACTCGGCACGCCGGTGGCCCGCTGGGGCGGCAACGCCACCAGCCGGTACAACTTCAAGAACCACACCTACAACACCGGCAGCGACTGGTACTTCGAGAACATCGTGGCCGGTCCGGACAACACGCTGGAGGCGTTCGTCCAGCGCAACCAGGGCCGCAAGCAGGTGGTCACCCTGCCGTTGAGCGGGTGGGTGGCGAAGGACTCGCCCGCGGAGCACCCGTTCGCCTGCGGGTTCCCGGCGACCCGCTTCCCGCAGCAGGACTCGTTCGACCAGTGGGACCCCAACTGCGGCAACGGCCGGCACGCCGACGCGAACATCACCGGCGCGGACCCCACCGACACCTCGATCCCGGTCGGCCCGGCGTTCGCGGGCGAGGAGGTGTCGCACCTGGTGAACCAGTTCGGCCCGGCGGGGCGCGGCGGGGTGCCGATCTACGAGCTGGACAACGAGCCGGTGCTGTGGAACTCCACCCACCGGGACGTACACCCGGACCCGGTGAGTTACGACGAACTCGGCGGCAAGGGCACGGCGACCGCCGCGGCCGTCAAGGCCGCCGACCCGCGCGCCGCGGTGCTCGGCCCGTCGGGCTGGGGCTACTGCGAGTGGGTCGCGTCCGGGGTGGACGGCTGCGGGCCGGGCGCGGACGCGGCGGCGCACGGGGGCCTCAACCTCTCCCAGTGGTACCTGAAGAACATGAGGGACTTCAGCGCCGCGCACGGCGGGAAGCGCTTCCTCGACTACTTCGACCAGCACTACTACCCGCAGATCAGCGGCGGCAAGGACCCGGACTCCAACGCGCTGCGGCTGCGGTCCACGCGGTCGCTGTGGGACCCGACGTACCAGGACGAGTCGTGGATCGGCGCCGGCGGGGTGAACGCGCCGCCGCTGCAGTTCATCCGCCAGATGAAGGCCTGGATCGCGCAGTACTACCCGGGTACGAAGACCGCCATCACCGAGTACAACTGGGGCGCGCTGGACGACATCAACGGCGCGCTGGCGCAGGCCGACGTGCTCGGCATCTTCGGCCGCGAGGGTCTGGACCTGGCCACCATCTGGGGCGAGCCCAAGCCGACCGACCCGGCCGCGTACGCGTTCCGGATGTACCGCAACTACGACGGGGCGAAGAGCCGGTTCGGCGACGTGAGCGTGTCGGCGGTCAGCAGCGACCAGGGGCAGCTCGCGGTCTACGCCGCGCAGCGCTCGTCCGACAAGGCGCTGACCGTCATGGTGGTCAACAAGACCGGCACCGCCCTGACCTCACGGTTGTCGCTGGCCGGGTGCGGCGACCGGGACAAGGCGCAGCGGTACACCTACGGCCCGGCCGACCTCAGCTCGATCGTCCGGGGCGCGGACCTGCGGGTGACCCGGGGCGGCGTCGACGCCACGTACCCGGCGAACTCCATCACGCTGCTCGTCCTGCCGCAACACCGGCGCTGACCGGCGCCGCGACCTCGACGATCCGCCGGGTCCACGGCCGGATCCGGACCGTGACCCGCTCGCCGACCCGGCACCGGTCGGCGAGCGTCGCGGGCAGCGCCCAGGCCCGGGTACGGTCGGCCCGGCCGTCGTCGACGACCAGGTGGTACAGGTCCGGCACGTGCCGACGGCTGCTGTCGCCGCCCACCTCGCGGGTCCGCCACACCTGGTGCCACAGCACCTCGCCGGTGACCGTCACCGGCGCGACGGCGTCGAGCAGCACCCGTACCACGGTGTAGGTCGCGTAGCCGAGCAGCGCGAGACCGGTCAGGGTGAACACCAGGGTGACCGGGCTGCCGTCGGAGAGCCGCCCCGGCAGGTCGCGGGGTGCGGCGAAGGTCCAGCCGAGCAGGGCGCCGATGGCGGCCCGGAACAGGATCCAACCGAACCGCTGGCCGTACCGGGGCAGCAGGCGCGGGTAGCACACCGACACCCGGCGCCACTGCCCCGTGTACGCCGACCAGAGCCGTTCGCGGTCGGCCATCCCGAGGTCGATGACCTGGCTGGCCACCCGGGTGACGCCGAGCGCGGCGCCGTACGGCAGGTACCGGCCCCACACGGCCACCGCCGCGGGTGGCAGGTCGGCGAACGACTCGTGCCCGGTCAGCCAGCCGCGTACGCCGAGCCACCGGGCCGCGACCGCCCGGCCGGCCGGGGTGTCCCGCTCGCCACCGACCCGGCCGGCCACCCCGCACAGCGCCGCGGTGACCACCAGGAACAGCCCGGGTGCGGCACCGAGGTCCCCGTCGTCGCGCCACAGGTGATGGGCCGCCCCGGCGGTGACGCCGGCCGCCGCGAAACCGGCAAGCACCGACAGGGCGGTCACCACGGCCGGCGAGAACCGCCGCCGGGACAGGCCGGCCCGCCGGGCCTCGGCGACCACCGCGGTCCGGAAGCGCCGGGACCAGGTGGCGGACCGTTTCGGGTCGGCGAAGCCGAGGGCGGTCAGCGGGACCACCCCGCCGACCGCGCGCTCCTCGACCCGGTCGAGCACCTGCTTCTCGTACGGCGTCAGGTCCGTCGGCGGACGCCCGGTGAGGTGCACGGTGGTGTGCCGTGGATCCGGGCCGGCCTGGCGCAGCTCGACCCGGCCCCGCGCGGCCAGGTCGAGCAGGGTGGACTCGGCGGCGTCGACGGTCACCCGCCACCCGTTGGCCAGCAGGCTCACCACGGCCGGCGACTCGGCGCCGGGCAGCTCCATCGTGGCCGGTTCGGCCGGCACCCCGGCGGGCCGGGTCGCCAGCCGGGCGCCCGCGTACGCGGCCAGCCACACCGCCAGGCTCGCCACCGGCAGGCCGAGTTCCACCAGCAGATCCCGCATGACGTCGCCCCGGCCCGGTCAGAACCGCACCGGCACGTCGACCCGTTCGTCGCCGACGGCCTCGAAGTACGGTTCGGCGTGGAAGCCGCCCAGCCCGGCGACGATGTTGGTCGGGATCGACCCGACGGCGACGTCGAGCGACTGTACGGCGCTGTTGTAGAACTGCCGGGCGTAGGCGATCTTGTCCTCGGTGGCGGACAGTTCGGACTGTAACGCCAGGAAGTTCTCGTTGGCCCGCAACCGCGGGTACGCCTCGGCCAGCGCGAACAACCGTCCCAGCGCCTGACCGAGAGCCGCCTCCGCGCCGGCCCGCTGCCCCGGGTCCCGGCCCGCGCTGCCCGCCGCCGCGCTCCGGGCCGCGGTCACCGCCTCCAGCGTGCCGCGCTCGTGCGCCGCGTAGCCCCGTACCGTCTCGACGAGGTTGGGGATCAGCGAGTGCCGCCGCTTGAGCTGCACGTCGACCTGCGCCCAGGAGGCCCGCACCTGGGTGCGCAACCGGACCAGCCGGTTGTACGTGGCCACCGCCCAGCCGACGACCGCCACCGCGAGCAACGCCAGCACGGCCAGGAACGCCAATCCGGTACTCACCAGAGTCACCCCACTCTCTCTCGGCCGGTCAGAACCGGCCGGCCACCGTCCGGGCCAGCTCCTCCAGCGGCTTGCGGTTCTGCGCCGGGTCGTTGAGCCGGACCAGCCTGATCGACACCCAGGTCCCGGACTTGCCGACGAAGACCGCGTCGTCCTCGGCGTACGCCTCGTCGCCGATCCCGGCGAGCGGCCGCAGCGGATGCCCGAGGTCGCGTTCGATGTCCAGGTACTTCTTCGCGCCGTCGCCGACGAACACCTCCACCTGGGCGGTGGGTCCGGAGACCGGGCCGGTGTAGGTGCAGGTGTCCCGGACCGGGTTGCCGGCGTTGAGCGGGGTGCCGGCCAACCGCTGTGCCTCCTGCCGGGACACCAGCGCGCACGGGTCCGGCGCCGTGGCGGTGGCCGACGGGCTCGCGTCGGTCGGGTCCGGGGCGGTGTCCGTGGGCGCCGGCGCGTCCGTCGCGGCGCCGCCGGCGGCCGGGGCCGGCGTGGCGGGCGCGCCGCAGCCGGCGACGCCACCGACCGCCAGCGCGGTCAGGACGGCGACGGTCGACAACGATCGACCACGGTGCGGATTCATCGGTACGGTCTCCTTCGTCAGGCTCGGCACAGCGGTACGTCCGGTCGGACCTGTTGCTTGTGGACGAACGGGTACAGGGTTTCCTTCTCGAGCTCCAACTTCGCCTTCCGGAGCAGCTTCGCCAGCGCATCGGCGACGGTGGACGACAACGTCATGCCGACGCCGGCGCCCACCCGGCCGTCGAGCGTCGCGCCGACGCACCGGGCCACCGGGGCGCCCAGCGCCGAACCGTTGGTGACGCCGACGTCGACGACGAGCTTGACGTACGGGCCGGCCAGGGCGCCCGGGACGCCGACGCCCAACTGGACCTTGAACTCGATCGCGACGGCCACCCCGCTGACCCCGACGGAGAGCCCGCCGATCGAGTCCAGGATGCTCTTGGTCACGCTGAATCCCGGCGTCGCCGGCTTGCCCCGGACGAGCCCCACGGCGCCGTCGACGCGCCATTCGCCACCGGCGGTGACCGTGGTGTTCCTCCCGCTGAGGGCCGTCGCCACGATGATCTTCCAGCTGGTGCTGAAGGCGAACGGCGTGCCGGGCACCGGGGCGGTCATCTCGATCGGCACCTCGAACCGGATCTTCCGGTTGTCGTCGGCCCCGTTGGCGGCGCCGGCGGAGATGCTGACCGCGATGCCGCGCAGCCCGTCGAGCGCCACCGTGGAGGACGGGTCCACCAGACCGCCGGCTATCCGTACGTCGTGTCGCACGCGCGGCTTGTCGGTCTTCACCGCGACGTCGACGAAGACCTTGAGCGCGTCGCCCGCCTGGCGTCCGAACTTCAGGCCGAACACCCCCGGGTTCCGGTACGGCTGCGCCTCCCAGCCGGCCACACCGACGGTGGCGTTCCCCTCGCGGACCGGCGGCAGGTCGCCACCGGGCGCGGCGAGCCGGATCGGACGCACCGCCACCAGCCCGTCCGACCGTGCCGCCCCGGTCGGTACGGTGACCGCCCCGGGCGGGTCGGGGACCTCCTGGTAGCGCAGCGCGTCCTCGTCGACCTCCCGGTCGAACGTGAAGTGCGCGTCCCGGAAGACCTCGGTGAGCGTCACCGGCGCCAGCGTGACGGCCAGGTCCCCGCCCACCGGCCGCAGGTCGACGACCCGGCCCACCGCGCGGCTGGTGACGTAGACGACCCGGCCGACCGCGATACCGTCCGCACCCCGCGCCCGGCCGTCGATCGTCCAGGTCAGACCGTTGCCGCTCGCCGAGCGGATCACCGCCGGTCCACCCTCGACGAGAACCACGTCCGGCTGGTACGTGACCGACCCGTCCCGCACCGGTCCGGTGCCGTAGGTCAGCGCCGCCGTCCGGTCCGGCTCGGCGGTGGTGGCACCGGGCCCGGCGTCGCACCCCACGGTCCCGACGACCAGAAGTGTCGCGATCACCAGCCGCCACGGTCGTCTCGTCGTCATCCGCCGTCCCGTTCAGCCGCCCCCACGCGGCGGCCGCCGCCGTCCGCGACAACATCATCGGCGGGCGTGTTCGGGACCTGTTCCGGTTTTGTTCAGGCGTCCGGCCGCGCGGTGGCGACGCACCGCCGGCGACCGTCTCGACCGCGGGTCGACGCCCGGGCGGCCCCCGGGACCGCGGGCCGTCGTGCGCGGTGTGGACCGGGCCGTCCCGACCGGCCTGTTCAGGGGGTCGGTCGGGCGGAGACCGAGGCGGTGCCGGCGGGCGGGAACGGGGCCGGCTCGACGTCGATCTCCCGCATCCGCTCGACGTACTCGCGGTAGCGCCGGCCGGCCTCGCCGTGCCGACCGGCGGCGGAGAGCGCGGCGACCAGCCCGAGGTGGGTCGGCTCGTCGTAGTCGTCCTCGACGGTCAACCGCCGGTACCACCCGGCGGCGGCCTCCGGCCGGCCCAGCCGCAGACTCCGGCGGGCGAGCCGGCGCAGGACGTCCCGGTGCAGTTCGGCAAGGGTCGCCCGGGGGCGGTCGCTCCACTCGCCGGTGGCCTCGCCGTCGGCGCAGAAGTCCCCGGTGTAGAGACCGGCGACCGCCTCCAACCGGCCCGCGAGCTCGACGCCGGCCGCCGGGTCGCGGCCGTCCGCCGGCGCCGCCGCGTCCGCGGCGACGACCGCCCGGGCCGCCTCGTGGAAGCGGTGCGTGTCCAGTGCCACGTGCGCCGGGTCGAGCCGTACGGTGGCGGGGTCGGTGGCCAGGTAGTGCCCGGCGGGCCGACGCCGGTCGGGGTCGAGCACCGCCCGTACGGTCGAGATCAGCACCGACAGCCGGCGGTGCGCCACCTCCGGGCGCGCCTGCGGCCACAGCAGGACGGCGAGGGTGTCCCGGCCGACCGGCCGGCCCAACTGCCCGGCCAGCACCTTGACCAGCTCACGCGCCTTGCGGGACTGCCAGCTCGCCGCCGGCACCGGGGTCCCGGCCAGCCGTACGACGAAGTGGCCCAACGTCTGCACCGCCACCTCGGGGACCGGGGGAGGCCCGAGGGCGGCCAGCGGGCCGGCGATCTGCCAGGCGTCCTCGCGTACGCCGAGCCGGTGCAACCGGTCCCGGGCCACGTCCTCGGCCAGCGGGTCGCCCCCGCACCGGGCGCGCAGCAGCGCGTTGACGGCCAGGGCGACCTCGTTGCCCGCGTCGGCCCAGATCGCGGCGGCCTCGATCAGTCCGGCCGCGAACCGGCCGACACCCCGGCCGGTACCGCCGTGGGCGCTCCGACCGGTACCGGTGACGACGCGGCCCGAACTGCCGGCGTCGGTGGCGGCGCGGCCCGAACTGCCGGCGGCGGTGGTGCGGCCCGAGCTGCCGGCGTCGGTGGTGGTGCGGCCCGAGCTGTCGGCGGTGGTGGTGCGGTAGGCGGCGAGCGCGGCCAGTTCCAGCGCCTCGGCGAGACCGATCGGGTCGCGGCGGCGACCGGCCTCCGCGCGCACCGCGTCCGCGTGCCGGCCGGCGGTCCCGCTGTCGCCGTCGCAGAGCGCGACCCAGCCGGCGGCCAGTTCCCCGACGACCGGTCCGGCGGCACTGGGCACGGTCAGGGCCCGGTGCGCGTACCGTCGGGCCGCGACCGGATCGTCGGCGTGGCAGGTCCGGGCCAACCCGGCCCAGGCCGGGACCAGCACCTGGGTGTTGTCGTCCGGTTCGGCCATCGCCACCGCCTCCCGGTAGGCCGCGGCCGCCTGGCGGGCCGAGCCACGGGCCTGGTGCACGCGGGCGGTCGTGAGCAGCCCGAGCGCCGCCAGCGGGGAGCCGTCCCGCTGCCAGCGGGTCAGCGACTCGTCGGCGTCGGCCCGGGCCGCGGCCAGGTCGCCCAACCCGAGCCACGCCTCGGCCCGGTTGTGCAGCGCCAACGCCAGCAGCGTCGGCTGCCCGGTCGGTCCGCCGAGCCGGATCGCCGCGGTGAGCTGGTCCACGGCCGCCCGGAATCGTCCCTCCTCCAGCAGCCGGGACCCGATGTTGGAGCGGATCCGTAACTGCTGCTCGACGTCGCCGGCCCGTTCGGCCGCCGCCAGGGCGCGGGCGTACGCGTGCTCGTTGGCGGCCCGGTCGCCCTCGCTGAACGCGACAAGCGCCTGGGCCAGGTACGCCGCCGCGACCGCGGCGTCGTCCCGGCTGCGTTCCGCCACCCGGACCGCCTCGTCGGCCAGGAGCCGGGCCCGGGTCCGGTCACCCCGGGCCCACCGTGCGGCCGCCCACCCGGCCAGCACCCGGGCCCGGTCCCGCGACCCGGGCGCCGGATCCGCGCGGTCCGCGGGGTCGGCCGGATCTGCCGCATCCACGCGGTCCGCCGGGTCCACGCGGTCGGCGCCGATCGCCGGATCCGCGGGGTCGGTCGGGACGGTCGGGTCGGTGTCGGCGTCGTACGAGGCCCGGGCGTAGAGCGACTCCGCGGCCTCGAACTCGCCGCGCTGGTGCAGGCGTACGCCGAGCCGCCAGGCCAGCGCCGCGGGCAGCGGGGTGTCCGGCGGCAGCTCCGCGAGGTGGCGCAGCGCCTCGTCGTGCCGCCCGGCGCGCAGTGCCGACTCGGCCGACCCGATGGCCGGATCGCGTCGCGGGGCGGCGTCCAGCGGCTGCCCGGCACCGATGGTCACCACGCGAGGATACAAGTGGCGCACCAGCACGACGCGCACCGCAGAGCGGGCGGACGACGGTGTCAGATGGCCACGACATTGACATGCCTCACTGGACGCCATAAAGTCCGACCGAATCGGTTCGATACTCCTCGGTACGTCCGCCCCGAAGGGCTGCTGGCCGCCTGTGCAGCAGTCGAATCGACTCATCGTCTGGTCCGGCCATGGGCAGGTCGACCAGCGATGGATCCTGCGGGACGGCACTCACACGAGGAAGTAGGAACCGCATCATGACAAGGCGCAGAACCATCTTCGGACCCCTCGCGGCCGTGGCGGTGTTCGTCGTGGCCACGACCGCGACGGCACTGGCCGGTGGCCTGGACGGAACCGCGTCGGCCGCGCAGGTCGGTACCGCCGCGGCGACCGCCGGGTGCGGCAAGGCACCCACGCTGACCAGCGGGCAGCGGTCCATCCAGAGCAGCGGCCAGAACCGCAGCTTCATCCTGCGGATCCCGGACAACTACGACCGCAACCACCCCTACCGGTTGATCTTCGGCTTCCACTGGAACGGCGGGACCGCCAACGACGTCGACTCCGGCGGGTCCGACCGGGATGCCTGGTCGTACTACGGGCTGCGGGCGCAGGCCAACAACAGCACCATCTTCGTCGCGCCGCAGGGCAACGGAAACGGGTGGGCCAATCCGGGCGGCCAGGACGTCACCTTCGTCGACGACATGATCCGGCTGATCGAGGGCGATCTGTGCGTCGACACGTCCCAGCTGTTCGCCCTCGGCTTCAGCTACGGCGGCGGCATGAGCTACTCGCTGGCCTGCTCCCGGGCGAACGTCTTCCGGGCCGTCGCGGTCTACTCCGGCGGGCAGCTCAGCGGCTGCAGCGGTGGCACGCAACCCATCGCGTACATGGGGATCCACGGCATCGGGGACCCCGTGCTCAACATCTCCGCCGGCCGTTCCCTGCGGGACACCTTCGTACGGGCCAACGGGTGCACCGCGCAGAACCCGCCCGAGCCGAGGTCGGGCAGCCTGACGCACATCACCACCACCTACTCCGGCTGCCGGGCCGGCTATCCGGTGGTGTGGGCCGCGTTCGACGGCGGTCACACCCCCGGCCCGGTCGACGGCGGCGGTGACAGCGGGGTCCGGACCTGGACCAAGGGCGAGGTGTGGCGGTTCTTCACCCAGTTCGACAGCTCCGGCCCGGGCCCGACCACCTCGCCGACCACCTCGCCCACCGCCGGTCCGACCACCCCGCCGCCGGGCGGGACCTCGGCCGTCCGGAACACCGCCTCCGGCCGCTGCCTGGACGTCAACGGCGCGTCGCAGAGCAACGGCGCTGCGGCGATCATCTGGGACTGTCACGGGCAGAGCAACCAGAGCTGGACCGCAACCGCGTCCCAGGAGTTGCGCGTCTACGGCGGCAAGTGCCTGGACGTCAACGGTGCCAGCACCGCCAACGGCAGCTCGGTGATCATCTGGGACTGCAACGGGCAGTCCAACCAGCAGTGGCGGTTCAACGCCGACGGCACCATCACCGGGGTCGGCTCGGGCCGGTGCCTGGACGTGGTCGGCAACGGTACGGCCAACGGCACGCGGACCCAGATCTCGGACTGCACCGGGGCGGCCGGTCAGAAGTGGACCCGCGGCTGATTCTCCGGACGGCATGGCAGGACGGCGCCCCGGCAGGTTATGACATTGACCTTAATCAATGCTATGAAGTGATGGGTCGATGCTCGACCTGCCGGGGCAATGCCGCCTCCACCATGCAGAAACCGATGTTTTCCGGGGAGAAGAGCACATGAACGGACATCAGGACGGTCGGCTGTGGTCCCGCTGGCGGCGCAGACTCAGAACGGTCGCCACCACCGCGGTGGCGGCCCTCGCCATCGCCGTACCCGCGATCGGTGGCGCGGCGGGTGCGGCCGCCGCGGGCGTCGGTCCGGCCCAGCGTGGCGCGCTGGACGCCGCGCTCGCCGCGTCGACGGTCTCCCGGATCGCGGTGGGGAACACCCACACCTGCGCGATCCGCACCGACGGGGCGCTCTGGTGCTGGGGCGACAACTACAGCGGCCAGCTCGGTGACGGCACCACCACGGGCCGGACCAGCCCGGTGCGGATCGGCGACACCACCGCCACCTGGGCGCGGATCGACGGCGGCACCAGTGACACCTGCGCGGTCCGGACCGACGGGTCGCTGTGGTGCTGGGGCGGCAACTACAACGGGCAGCTCGGCGACGGCACCATGACGAACCGGACCAGCCCGGTGCGGATCGGTGACGCCACCAACTGGGCCAGCGTCAGTACCGGCACCAACCACACCTGCGCCATCCGGACCGACGGCAGCCTGTGGTGCTGGGGCTTCAACCGGAACGCCCAACTGGGCGTCGGCGCGTCCCCGTACCGGGCGCTGACCCCGCTGCGGGTCGGCACGGAGACCAACTGGGCGAGCGTCACGACCGGCTACGCGCACACCTGCGCGGTCCGTACCGACCGGACCCTGTGGTGCTGGGGCGACAGCACGGACGGGCAGCTCGGTCTCGGCATCCTGGGCTACAAGGCGACGCCGACCCAGGTGGGCACGGCCACCTGGACCGGCGTGACGACCGGGTACGCGCACACCTGCGCGGTCCGCGCCGACGGCACCCTGTGGTGCTGGGGCGAGAACGGGTACGGCCAACTGGGCGTCGCCGGCGGCTTCCAGACCTCGCCGGTCCAGGTCGGCACCGCCAACACCTGGACCCGGGTCGACGCGAGTGTCGACTCGACGTGCGCGGTCCGCACCGACGGCAGCCTGTGGTGCTGGGGCAACAACATGTCGGGACAGCTGGGCGACGGCACCACCACCCACCGGTCCGCCCCGGTCCGGGTGGGCACCGCCACCACCTGGACCGACGGCTTCGCGGTCACCTACCACACCTGCGCCGTCCGCACCGACGGTGGGCTGTGGTGCTGGGGCAACAACATGTCCGGGCAGTTGGGCGACGGCACCACCACCGCCCGGTCGACCCCGGCGCAGGTGACGCTGCCGGACTGACCGGCACCACGTTCTACGGCCGTGCGGCCGGCGGTCCCGATTCTCGCGCCACATCGAGCAAGTAGTAGCTACGGCACCGATGATGTGGCCCCGAGATCGGGATCGCCGTCCGGCCGGGGCGTTGACCGTCCACCATTAGCGTGCCTAACATATGACGTCCGATCATTGACGATCATCGAAGTAATACTGCGCGAGGCCTGGGCGGCTCGACGTGTGCCGTTCGGCTTCGGGGCCGGAAACCGGCTGGGAGGCGGATCAGATGTTCAGCAGAGTGAGTCATCCGCGCAGTGACGGCACCGGTGGGGTACGCCGCCGGTCGTGGTGGACCGGGTGGCGTCCGCACCGGATCGCGGTGTCGGTGACGGCCGCGATGACCACGGCCGCGGCCGTGCTGACCGGGTTCGCCGCTCCGGCGCAGGCGGCGACCGCCATCACGATCAACGGCGGGTCCGGCGGCCGGGCGCTCGACGGCATCGGCGCGGTCAGCGGTGGCGGCGGTAACAGCAGGCTGTTGATCGACTACCCGGAGCCGCAGCGCAGCGACATCCTGGACTACCTGTTCAAGCCGGGCTACGGCGCGGCCATGCAACTGTTGAAGGTGGAGATCGGCGGGGACACCAACTCCACTTCCGGCGCGGAGCCCAGCCACGAACACACCCGCGGCAGCGTGAACTGCAACCGCGGCTACGAGTGGTGGTTGATGGAGCAGGCCAAGGCGCGCAACGCCAACATCGCCCTGGCCGGCCTTGCCTGGGGAGCGCCGGGCTGGATCGGCAACGGCAACTTCTGGTCCAACGACTCGATCGACTACCTGGTGGCCTGGCTGGACTGCGCGGGCACGCACGGGTTGACGATCAACTACCTCGGTGGCTGGAACGAGAAGGGCTACAACGCCACCTGGTACAAGAACCTGCGCTCCGCCCTCAACTCGCACGGCTACGGCAACGTGAAGATCGTCGCCTCGGACGACTTCGGCTGGGGCGCCGCCGACGAGTCACTCCGGGATCCCGCGTTCGCCAACGCCGTGCAGGTCTTCGGCAGCCACTACGTCTGCGGCTACCGCAGCGCCCAGAACAACTGCCCCAGCTCCAACAACGCCATCTCCACCGGCAAGTCGCTGTGGGCCAGCGAGAACGGCTCGGACGACTACAACGCCGGTGCGCAGGCCCTCGCCCGCGGCATCAACCGCGACTACATCGACGGCAAGATGACCGGCTACATCAACTGGCCGGTCCTCGCCGCCATCACTCCCAACATCCCCTGGGCGACCACCGGCGTGGCGGTCGCCCAGCAGCCCTGGTCCGGCAACTACTCGATCGGCAAGAGCGCGTGGGTGATGGGGCAGACCACCCAGTTCACCGCACCGGGCTGGCGCTACCTCGACTCGTCGAGCGGCTACCTCGGCGGCAACCGCAACAACGGCAGCTACGTCTCGCTCAAGTCCACCAACAACAGCGACTACAGCACCATCATCGAGACGATGGACGCGGGCGGCGCGCAGACGCTGGACTTCACCGTCACCGGCGGCCTGTCCACCGGTACGGTGCACGTCTGGTCGACGAACGTCCGGTCGAACAACAGCGCCGACTTCTTCGTCCGGGGCAACGACGTCACGCCGAACGGCGGTCGCTTCTCGCTCACCGTCCAACCCGGCTACGTCTACAGCATCACCACCACGAGCGGGCAGGGCAAGGGAACGGCGGTCAGCCCGCCGCAGGGCAACCTGCAGCTGCCGTACAGCGACAACTTCGACGGCTACGCCACCGGCCGTGAGGCCAAGTACCTGATGGACCAGCAGGGCTCGTTCGAGATCGCCGGCTGCGCCGCCGGCCGCACCGGCCAGTGCGTACGCCAGATGTCCGACCAGACGCCGATCTACTGGACGTCCGGCCACGCCGAGCCGTTCACGCTGCTGGGGGACCTGACCTGGCGCAACTACACTGTCTCCTCGGACGTCCTGCTGGAGAAGCCCGGCTACGTCCAGCTCATCGGGCGCGGTAACACCTACAACCACCAGGGCCCGCAGAACATGAACGGCTACTACTTCCGGGTCACCGACGGTGGAGCCTGGTCCATCCTGAGCAACAACACCAGCGGCAACTGGCGCACCCTGGCCAGCGGCAACACCTCGGCGTTGGGCACCGGCCGCTGGCACACCCTGGCGCTGACGCTCAACGGCAGCTCCCTCACCGCGGCCGTCGACGGCACCACCGTCGGCCGGGCGACGGACTCCACCTGGGTCGCCGGTCAGATCGGCTACGGCACCGGCCAGGGAGTCACCGCCCAGTTCGACAACCTCTCCATCACCCCCGGCGACGGCTCCGGGAACCCGAACCCGACCGGAGAGATCCGCAGCGCGGCCTCCAACCGGTGCCTGGACGTCAATGGCGCCAGCCAGTCCGACGGCGCGGTCGTGCAGATCTGGGACTGCAACGGCGGGGCCAACCAGCAGTGGTCGGCCGGCACGAACAACCAACTCACCGTCTACGGCAACAAGTGCCTCGACGTGGCGAGCACCGCGTCGGGCAGCCGCGCGCGGATCATGAGCTGCACCGGCGGCAGCAACCAGCAGTGGCGCCTGAACGCCGATGGCACCATCGTCGGGGTCGGTTCGGGGCTCTGCCTGGACGTCAACGGCCAGGGCACCGCCAACGGCTCCGCCGTACAGATCTGGACCTGCAACGGCGGTAGCAACCAGCAGTGGGTCCGCGGCTGACCCGCTGAGATCCGCCACCGGCCCGCCACCCGGACCGGTACGTACCGACCGCCGACGGCCGGCCGCTCCCACCGAGCGGCCGGCCCCCGCGCGCCCAGCGCCTCACGCCCGCGCCCAGTGCCTCGCGCCGCGCGCCCAGTGCCTCGCGCCGCGCGCCCGCGCCCAGCGTCTCGCGCCCCGCCCGTCCTGCGGTCCGCGCCGCGCGCCCCGCGCCATGATCCGCGCAATGTCGCGGACTTTGCTGCCTCGATGGCGACCGGAGGCAGCAAAGTCCGGGGACATTGCGCGGATCGCGACGCGACGCGACGCGACGCGGACTCGGACCCGGTGGGGGTGGGGGCGGTCGGGGTCAGGTGAGGGTGCAGGGGGTGTTGTTGAGGGTGAAGGAGGTGGGTTCGGCCGTGTTGCCGGTGTGGGTGGCCTGGAAGCCGATGTCGGTGGATCCACCGGGGGCCAGCGTGGCGTTGTAGGCGACGTTGCGGGCCGTCACCGGACCCGCGCTGCCCGAGTACGTGGCGTTCCACCCGCTGGTGATGGTCTGCCCGCCGGGCAGCGTGAACGACAGCGTCCAACCGTTGATCGCCGACGTGCCACGGTTAGTGATCTTGATGCTCGCGGTGAGGCCGGTGTTCCAGGCGTTGACCGCGTAGTCCACCGCGCAGGAGCCGGACTGGCCCGGCGGCGTCGTGGGTGGCGGCGTCGTGGGTGGCGGCGTGGTCGGCGGCGGTGTGGTGGGCGGGGGAGTGGTCGGCGGCGGTGTGGTGGGCGGTGGGGTGGTGCTGCCGGTGGAGACGGTCAGCAGCACCGCCTCGTTCGCCGGTACCGAGGTGGTGTAGCTGGACGCGGAGGTGCCCAGGTCGGTGCCGGTCCACGGGTTGCGGACGGTGGCCGTACCGCTGAGGCCCAGGTCCGACCAGCGGGCGGTGATGCTGGCGGCGGCGCCGGTCCGGTTGAGCAGCAGCACGGCTCGGCGGCCGGTGCCGTTCAGGACCTTGCTGTAGACCTGCAGTCCGGACCGGTCCTCGGCCACCTTGGTGCCCTGCCGACCCAGCGGGTCCTGGTTGATGGCGATGACCTCGCGGTTGGTCAGGATGGCCCGGGTCTCGGCGCTCATCGTGGCCAGGTTGTTGCCGGCCAGCAGTGGAGCCGCGGAGATCGCCCACAGGCTCAGGTGGCTGCGGTTCTGCGCGGCGGAGAAGCCCGGCATGCCGACCACGAGCATGTCCGGGTCGTTGTAGTGACCCGGGCTCTGCGCGGCCGGGTGCTGCGCCGAGTCGAAGTTGCCCAGCACGCGGCTCATCGCCGGGCTCTGCCCGTAGTAGATGATGTCCTGGCTGGTCCGCCACATGGTCGACATGCCGGGTGCCCAGTCCCACGGGTTGTCGACGCCCCAGTTGCACACGGACAGGACCATCGGCCGGCCGGTCTGCGCGGTGGCGCGGGCGATCGCGTCGCTGATCGCCAGGTACGCGGTCCGCGGGTTCAGCTTCTCCGCCTGGCCGCCACACCAGTCCACCTTGACGAAGTCGAAGCCCCAGCGGGAGAACTGGAGGAAGTCCTGGTCGTAGTGACCTTCGCTGCCGCTGCCCGGTGCGGCGGGCCGGCCGGTGGGGTAGTAGTAGCCGCAGCCGTCGCGGCCGGCGTCGGTGTAGATGCCGGCCTTGAGGCCCTTGCTGTGGATGTAGTCGGCGATGGCCTGCATGCCGCCGGGCCACTCGTTGGTGTCCACGGTGATGTTGCCGGCGGCGTCGCGGGTGCCCTGCCACCAGCCCTCGTCGATGTTGACGTACTGGTAGCCGGCGTCCTTCATGCCGGACGAGACCAGGGCGTCGACCTGTCCCTTGATCACGTTGTAGTTGATTTTCGCGGCGAAGGTGTTCCACGACGCCCAGCCCATGGGCGGTGTGGTCACGACGTTGTTGGGAGCGGCCTCCGACGAGGAATGTCCGATCACCACCAGTCCGATCGTCAGCAGGGTCAACAGGCTCGCCTGGATCAGCACGAGCGGGCGGCGCCAGGAGGGGGGTCGTGGATGGGGTGGCATGGCCTCATTCCTTGGTCTGGTCGGGTCGTCTCCATGGTGCTGGCCTGTTAGCGTTAACAATCCATGAGTGTCATATCGATAACCAAGAATTTCAAGGCCGAGCCGGCAACGGTGGCGCAGCATGCCGGAAACTCCCGGTAGGGCTACCACGCAAACTACTGTGCCTGATACAGTACTGGGCATGGTTGACAACGGGTCGGGCAACACCTCGTCGGGCGCGGACGTCCTCGCCGCCGACCTGCTGCGCGGGCACACCGACACGATCGTGCTCGGGGTGCTGCGCGGCGACGACAGTTACGGCTTCGAGATCTTCAAGCAGATCCGGGACGCCACCGGCGGGCGTTACGAGATCAAGGAAGCCACCCTCTACGCCACGTACCGGCGGTTGACGAAGGACGGCCTGATCGAGGCGTACTGGGGGGACGAGAGCCAGGGCGGCCGCCGCAAGTACTACCGCATCACCGACGCCGGCCGCGCCGTCTACCGCCGCAACGTCGCGGCGTGGACGGCCACCCGCGACGTCATCGACGCACTGCTCGGTCTGGACAAGCGCACCGGGTCCGCAGGCCCGGCATCCGGAAGGCGGTCATCATGACCATTCCCCACGACACCACCCGCGGCGGCTACGACATGCACGTGCACCGCCTGCTCGACGAGGCGTTCGCCGGTGTCGAGATGGACCAGGACCGGCAGGACCTCAAGGAGGAGATGCGGGCCAACCTGGTCGCCCGGGTGGCCGAGCTGACGGCCGCCGGGGTGCCGCCCGAGCGGGCCGCCCGGCAGGCCGTCCAGGAGTTGGGCGACGTACGGGACATCCTCGACGGGCTGCCGCCGACGCCCGACGCCGCCACTGCCGCCTGGCTGTCCGAGCGGGTGCGACCCGCGCCGGCGTTCCTGGTCCGCACGGTCCTGCTGTCGGCCCTGGCCGTGGTCGGGCTGGCGGTGCTCGCGCTGGCCGCCACGCTGCTGGCCGTACCGCTCGGTGGCCAGGTCGCCGCGGTCGCCGTCGTCGCGCTGGTGGCCGGCGCGGTCACCGCCGACGCGCTGCGCCAGGAGACCACCGGCAACCATCCGATGCCGGCCGGCCGGGCGATCGGGTACGGCGTCGGCGCGCTGCTCGCCGTGGCCGGCCTCGGCGCCGGCTGGCTCTACCTGCGCGAGTCCGAGCTGCCCTGGCTCGTCGCCGGCGGGATGGGCGTGGTCGCCTCGGCCGCGCTGTTCACCTGGCTCGGCGCCACCCAGACCAACCGGCACAAGGACTGGGTGGTGCGGATGCAGGCGTCCCACGCCGCGGTGGGGGACCGGTTCACCAGGGACCCGGCCGCCGCGGCGCGCTTCGGCCTGTACGTGGTGTGCACCTGGCTGCTGGTCGCCGCCGCGTTCGTGGTGCTGACCCTGACGATCGGCTGGGCCTGGTCCTGGCTCGCCGTGGTCGCGGGGTTCGTGGCCATGATGCTCATGATCGCCCGGATGCTGTTCGTCCCGCAGCCCTGACCGCGAGCCGTGGCCGCGGTGCGCCAACACCGCGGCCACGGCGGGGTGACACACCCCGGAGTCGCCGGCCGGCGAGGGCCGGGTCCTGCCGTGCGTGCCCGCAAGCGAAACGGTAGCCCACCCGCCGCCCGGACCGTCGACTCCTTCCACCATTCCGCCCGGCCACACCCGCCGGGCCGTTCAGAAGGAGTACGCATGTCCGCACCGGACCGCGCGATCGAAGCGGTCGACCTCGTCAAGACGTACGGCAGGGCTGCCCGGAAGGTACGGGCGCTGGACGGGGTGACCTTCTCCGTCCGCCCCGGCATCGTCTTCGCGCTGCTCGGCCCGAACGGCGCCGGCAAGTCGACCACCGTCCGAATCCTCGCCACCCTGTCCAGCCCCGAGGCCGGGCAGGCCCGCGTCGCCGGCGTCGACGTGCGACGCGATCCGGCGCGGGTCCGCCGGCTCATCGGGTACGTGTCGCAGAAACCGGCGTTCGACCCGGTCGGCACCGGGCTGGAGAACCTCGTCCTGCACGGCCGCCTGCACGGCGCGTCCGCCGCGACGGCCCGCCGACGGGCCGGTGAGTTGCTGGACCGGTTCGACCTCGCCCCGGCCGCCCGCCGGCCCGCCGGCACCTGGTCCGGCGGGATGCAACGCAAGCTCGACATCGCGATGGGCCTGATGCACCGGCCCCGGGTGCTGTTCCTCGACGAACCCACCACCGGCCTGGACCCCGAGGCCCGGCGCGAACTGTGGACCCAGATCTCCGGCCTGACCCGGCAGGACGGCCTGACCGTGCTGCTCACCACGCACTATTTGGAGGAGGCCGACCAGCTCGCGGCGGAACTGGTGATCGTCGACGCCGGTCGGGTCGTCGCCGCCGGCAGCCCGGACCAACTCAAGAACGACCTGGCCGGGGACACCGTACGGCTGGGGTTGGCGGATCGGACGCAGGCCGCGCGGGCGCACCGGGCGATGGGTGGGCTGCCCGCGGTCACCGAGGTTGACACCGACGGCGCCGTGCTGCGGGCCCGGGTCGCGGACGGGGCCGCCGCCCTGCCCGCGATGCTGGCCGCGCTGCACACCGCGGCGGTGGAGCTGACCGCGGTCAGCGTCGCCCGACCGTCACTCGACGACGTCTACCTGCGGCACGCCGGCCGCAGCTTCGCCGACGCGGACCGGACCAGCGCCGTACGCGAGGAGGTGCGGTCGTGACCACCGTGCTGACCCACACCCGCCTGCTGTCGGCCCGGTCCCTGCGGACCCTGTCCCGCCAGCCGGCGTACCTGTTCTTCACCCTGGTGCAGCCGATGGTGTGGCTGCTGCTGTTCGGCCAGCTGTTTCGGCGCGTCGCCGAGCTGCCCGGCTTCGGCGACGGGTCGTACCTGGCCTACCTGACCCCGGGCGTGGTGGTGATGACCGCCATGATGTCCGCCGGCTGGAGCGGTACGTCGATCATCCAGGACATGGAACGGGGGGTGCTGGACCGCGCGCTCACCTCGCCGGTCCGGCGCGCCGCACTGGTCAACGGGTCGCTGGCGTACCAGACGGTCCTCACCGTCGTGCAGTCGCTGATCGTGTTCGGCACCGGACTGCTGGCCGGTGCCCGCTACCCGGGCGGCGCCCGGGGGGTGCTGGTCGTGCTGACCTGCGCGGTACTGCTCGCCATGGTCTTCGCCGGTCTGTCCGACGCGGTGGCGCTGCTGGTCCGGCAGAACGAGGCGCTGATCGCCGTGGCGCAGTTCCTGGTCCTGCCGTTGACCTTCCTGTCCTCGGTGATGATGGCGCCGGCGCTGATGCCCGCCTGGGTCGGCCGGGTGGCCCGGTTCAACCCGGTGGACTGGGCTGCCGTGGCCAGCCGGGAGGCGCTGCGCGCAGACCCGGATTGGGCACTGGTGCGGGACCGGCTCGCGCTGCTGCTCGTCCTGGCGGTGGTGATGGGCTGGCTGGTGACCCGGGCGTACCGGAGCTACCAGCGCGCCGGCTGACGGTTCCCCGCCCGGTCGGCCACGCCGCGACGTCGGGCCGGTCGGCGCCGCGCGGGCGCCGACCGGCCCCGACGATGCACCATAGAGATGGAAGTTCATCTATTGACGGGTCGCCCCTGGTGGCCCTAGGGTCCTACTCGGTCGGGTAGGCCGGCGGCCCGCTTGCCGGCCGAGGTCGAGGCACGCCGGGAAGGTTCGTCCCGGACGGAGAGGACGGGGTGTCATGACGGTTTCCAGACGTTCCCTCCTGACGGTCTGCGGGATCGTGGCGGGCACCGGCCTGCTGGCCGCCGTGACGCCGGCGGTCGCGGGCGGCGCGCCCGCCGGGGCCACCCTGGCCGGCGCCTGCGACGCCACCGCGCACATCGACTCGCAATGGGGTGCCGGGGCGACCGGCGGCCAGATCGTCACCATCACGGTCGCCAACACCTCGACGGCGTCCGCCACCCGGTGGAACGTGACCTGGCCGCTCGGCGACGGTCAGCAGGTCGTGTCGGCCTGGAACGCCACCGTCAGCGCGACCGGTCCCACCGCGACCGCGACCAACGCCGCGCACAACGGGGCGCTGGCCCCGGGCGCGGCGACCAGCTTCGGGGTGCAGCTCTCCGGTACGGCGCCCGTGCCCGCGCCGACCTGCGTCAGTGACGCCACCGCGCCGACCGGTTCCGGGTCACCCGCCACGACGCCGCCCGGCGGAGCCGACGTCACCGTCACCCAGGCCGACAACCAGCGCACGGTCACCCTGCTCGTCGGGCAGCGACTCGGCGTGGCACTGGGAGCCGACTTCGTCCCGCCCGCGGTCAGCGGGCCGGCCCTGGTGAACGTCGCGACCAGCGGCGGCTACCCGACCGGACAGCCGCTCGCCGCGACGTACCGCGCGGTCACCACCGGCACCGTCGACCTGACCAGCCACACGGACTACGCCTGCCGGCACACCGTACCGCCGTGCGCACTCCCCACCCTCCTGTGGACGGTGCACGTCAGGGTTGTCGACGTGTCGCCGACCGGCACCGGGCGGACCGTCACGGTCACCCGGGCCGACAACCAGCGGGACGTCGCGCTGCGGGTCGGTGACACGCTCGTGGTGAGCCTGCCAAGGGACTACCAGCCGCCGAAGGTCGCCCCCGACGGAGTCCTCGTGCAGCGCGACGTCACCGGCGGCTACCCGACCGACCAGCCGCTCGTGGCCCGCTACCAGGCGGCGGCGCTGGGACGCGCGGACGTCACCACCAAGACGGACGGCGCATGCCTGCACCAGCCCACGCCGTGTCCGTCACCGCAGGTTCCGTGGCTCGTCCACCTCACGGTCACCACCTGACCGTGCCGGCCGGCACGGGCGGGGCCCGGACGACGGCCGCCCCTCGGGTCGGCGGCACGGGCCGCCGACTCCGTCCGGGAGTGGTGGTGCGCCGGCCGAGCCTCCGGATGTAGACATGGGCGATCCGGCTCCGACGTTCCTGTGGAGCGACGGACGGACCGGCGCACCACCCGGAGGACAGCCGTGAAATACGTGATCATGATCCATTCCAACCCGCAGCCGTGGGGGCACCCGACGGCCGACTACCTGGCCGCCCACCAGGAGCTGCCGGAGGACGTACGCCACCGGCTGAACGCCGACTTCGAGCAGGTGATGACCGAGTTGCAGGCCAACGGCGAACTGATCGGCGGCGAGGCGCTCGGTGACCCGGCGGCCGCCCGGCTCTACCGGTGGCGCGACGGCGCGCCGCTGGCCAGCGACGGGCCGTACTCCGAGGCGAAGGAACACCTCGCCGGCTTCTTCCTCGTCGACGTCGAGGACCGGGCCCGCGCGGAGCAGGTCGCCGCGCGGTTCGCCGGCCCCGGGGAGACGGTGGAGCTGCGCCCGGTGATGTGGTCGGGCGGTCCCGATCAGTAGGGATGGGTCGATCCTGACGGACGTGTGGCGCCGCGAGGCGCCGCACGTCCTCGGCGCGCTGCTGCGCCGGTACGGCGACCTCGGCGACTGCGAGGACGCGCTGCAGGACGCGGCGGAGACCGCCGCCGGCCGATGGCCCACCGCGGGTGTTCCCGACGATCCGCGGGCCTGGCTCATCCGGGTCGCGTCCCGACGCCTGATCGACCGGGTACGCGCCGACTCGGCCCGCACCCGGCGCGAGGCGCTCGACGCGACGCGCCGCCCCGACGACGCCCACGTCGCACCGGCCCCCGACGACATCGCCGGACCGGCTACCGACGACACGCTCCGGCTGTTCCTGCTCTGCTGCCATCCGGCCCTGAGCCGCCCGTCACAGGTGGCGCTGACCCTGCGCGTCGTCGCCGGCCTGGGGGTGGAGCAGATCGCGGCCGCGTACCTGGTGCCGGCCCGGACGATGACGCAGCGGCTCAGCCGGGCGCGGACCGCGCTGCGGCAAGCCGGTGCCCGGTTCGCGATGCCGTCGGCGGCGGAACTGCCGGACCGGGTCGCCGCCGTGCTCGACGTGTGTCATCTGGTGTTCACCGAGGGCTACACGCGGACCGCCGGCGAGTCGCTGGTCGACGTCGAACTGGCCGAGGAGGCGATCCGGCTCACCCGGCAGGTGCACGTCGCGCTGCCCGACCACGACGAGGTGACCGGCGCGCTGGCGCTGATGCTGCTCACCCACGCCCGCTCGCCCGCGCGGACCGACGCCGGCGGTGATCTCGTACCGTTGGCCGAGCAGGACCGGTCGCGGTGGCGCCGCGAGCTGATCGACGAGGGCGTCGCGCTGCTCGACCAGGCCCTGCCGCGCGGGCACGTGGGCCGGTACCAGCTCCAGGCGGCGATCGCTGCCGTCCACGCGGAGGCGCCGACCTACCCGGCCACGGACTGGCGGCAGATCAGCATCCTCTACGACATGCTGAGTCGGGTCGCGCCCACGCCGTTCGTCACGCTCAACCAGGCGGTCGCCGTGGCCATGGCGTACGGCCCGGCGGCGGGGTTGGCCCTGCTCGACCCGTTGCTGGCCGACCCGGCGCTGCGGCGGCACCACCGGCTGTACGCGGTGCGCGCGCACCTGCTGGAGCTGGGCGGCGACCGGGCGGGCGCGGCCGAGAACTACCGGCGGGCCGCCGGGTTGACCGCGAGCCTGCCCGAGCAGCGTTACCTCAACCGGCGGCTGGCCGCCACGGGTGTCATCCGGTGTTCAGGTGCTTGATGAAGCGGTGCGGTAGGTCTTCGTATCCGGCGGTGCGGTAGAAGCGGTGTGCCGCCTCCCGGTGGGCCGCGCTGGTCAGCTCCAGGGCGCTGCAGCCACGCACCCCCGCCGCCGTCTCGGCCGCGCGGAGCAGCCGGGCACCGATGCCCGCGCCGCGGTACGCCGACTCGACGACCAGTGCGGTGAGCCGGGCCCGGCCGGCACCGGGCAGGTGGAAGAAGACCGTGACGTGCAGGCATGCCACCCCGACGACCCGACCGTCGAGCTCGGCGACCAGCACGGCGTCGGTGGGGGTGTCGGCCAGTTGTGCGATGCGCTCCGGCAGCGTGTCCACCTGCTGCGGATAGCCCAGCTCCGCCAGCAGCGGCGCCACCGCCGATGAATCCTCGGGCAACGCGGTCCGGATCTTCAGCGACATGGGCGGCAGCTTATCCGCCCCGGCCCGCGCCGACCGGGCCCCCGAACGTGGGGCGGCGATGGCACCAGACGACGTACGGATCAGCGACTGGCCGGCCGTGTCGGTGCTCCCCACAGGAACCAGTGGGGAGCACCGGCACCGGGGGGGGGTCAGCCGGCGGGCGGGGTCCAACCATCCGGTACGTGCCCGATCCGCACCCGCTGCGGATGGTTACCGACCGGGATGCTGGCCACCTTCTGACCGGTGGCGAAGTCGATCGCGGTGACCTGGTCGGCGCCCGACTCGGAGATCACGCAGTCCCGCCCGTCGCCGCTCACCGTCGCCCAGTACGGCTTGCTCGCCGGGACCAGCGGCCCGTTGGCCAGCGTGGCCCGGTCCACGACGGTGGCGTAGTCGTCCATGGTGCCGGCCACGCAGATCTTCGACCCGGTCGGGCTCATCGACAGGCCGTGGTGCCGGGAGTCGTTCACCCAGGTCGTCCGGTCCTCACTGGTGTTCGGGTTCTTCGGCAGGGTGGCGATCCGGGTGATGGCGTCGCCGGCCACGTCGTACTCGGCGAAGCCGTTGAAGAAGGACACCTGGAAGTAGAGCTTGCTCCCGTCCGGGGTGAACACCGCCGGCCGTACCGCGTCGGAGAGATCGCTGCGGCCGGCGGCGTCGAGCCGGGGCCGCATGTCGATGGTCTTCACCACGGCGAAGGTGTTCGCGTCCGCCACGGTGATCTTCCGGTCGCCCTTGGTCCAGTCCCACTCGGGGCCGTCCAGCGCGGTGTTCACGTCACCGATGGACATGTTCCAGATCCGGCCGTCGGCGGTGAAGATGTTCTCGTGCGGCTTGTCGCCGGTGGCGAACGAACCGAGTTCCCGGCCGGTGCGGATGTCGAGCACGTGCACCTTGTTGCTCAGCGACGCCGACACCGCGACCCGGGTGCCGTCGGGGGAGACCGCCATGTGGTCGGAGCGGTACCCGGAGACCGGGAACCGCCAGCGGAGCCGGCCGGTGGCCAGGTCGATCGAGACCACGTCGGCGAAGCTCGGCCGGGACGCGACCAGGGCCGTGCCGTCCGGCGTGGTGTACATGTCGTCGACCAACTGGTCGTGCCCCTCGCCGACGCCGCTGCGGATGCCGAGGAAGAAGGCGAGCCGGATCGGGTTCAGGTAGATCTCGGTGAGCCGCTGGGCCTTGTCCGGGACAACGTTGATCCGGCCGAGCTTGGCGTAGCCGCGCCGGGACCCGATGACGTCGACGGTGCCGTCCCAGTTGTTGCCGACGAACATCACCTCCCGCAGGGCGGTGCTGTTGACCGCGCCGGCCGTACCGGTCGTACCGTTCGGTCCGGCCGCACCGGCCGGGACCGGCCCGGCGGTGACCACGAGGGCGAGGGCGGCGGCGGTCGCGCCGTACCAGCGACGGCGACCACGGGCGCGCGGGGATGGGAGACTGACTGCTGTCATGGACCGCTCCTGACCGATGGGTGCCGTGCCGGCATTCCGCTCGCGGCGGCACGGTGTTACTTTGCGGTAACAAAAGGGAAGCAGTCGGACACGGCCCATCGGTAGGCGCCGAGGGCCAAGACCCGGGCGGCTCGTTGTGTGCCGGCTACAGCCGCCGCCGAGGAGCGGACCCATGGTGCTGCCGGAACGGACCGTCTCCCTCGGGGAGCTGCTGCGCGACATGGCGGCCGACCCGCGGATCGTCGACGAGATGGTGCAGGCGGCCCGGGACGGGTCACCCGAGATCGCCCGCCTGCCCCGGGCGGAGAACCGCCGGCACGTCGCCGCGTTGCTCACCGCCGGACTGTCCTCCTTCGAGCTGCTCGCCGACCCGAGCGAACGCGACTTCGCCGAGGCCCGCCGGCTGGGCGCCGCCCGCGCCGCACAGGGCATCTCGGTGACCGCGCTGCTGCAGGGCGTACAGGCCGGCCGGCGGGTCGTGGTGGAGGCCGCGCTGCGCCGCGGCCGGGCCGCCGGCATCCCGGACACCGCACTGCTGGAGGGCCTGCTCGACCTCGACCGGTACGCGGGAGCCCTGGAACGGGCCCTGGTCGACGGCTACCACGCGGCCGAACGGGAGTTGAGCCGTACCGAGCAGGACGCCCGCAACCGGGTGCTGCGCCGGCTGCTCGCCGACGGCTCCGCCGACCGGGAGGACCTGCTCCGGTTCGGACTGCGCCCGGACGGCCGCTACCACTGCGTGGTCACCGACGTGACCGACCCGGCTCGGATCCGTACCGCCGAACGGAGCCTGACCCGCTGCGGCGCCCTGTTCGGCACGGTCGACGACCGCTTGACCGGGCTGGCTCCCGGCCGGCTGCCGGCCGGCGCGCTCGAACCCGGCACGCTCGCGATCACGGCGCCGGCCCGGCCGCTGGACCGGCTGCCCACGCTGCACCCGCTCTGCGTCGCCGCGCTGCGGGTCGCCGCGGCCACCGGCCTCCGGGGCGAGCGCGACCTGGTCGACCTGGCGGGGGAGACCGCGCTGGCGGCCCAACCGGCGCTGGCCAATCTTCTGAGTACGACCCTGCTGGCGGACCTCGACCCTGCTGACGAGTTCCACCGTCAGCTTGCTGTCACGGCGCTGTCCTACTTGGACTGCGGGCAGCGGTTGGATCAGACGGCGGCGGCGTTGCACCTGCATCCGAACACTGTGCGGTACCGGATCCGGCGGCTGCAGGAGTTGGTGGGGTTGCCGCCGACGGTGGCCGAACCGGGTGGGCGCTGGCCGGTGTCGGTGACGCTGCGCTGGTGGTGGGCCCTGCGCACCTGGCTGGCGGACGCTGATGGAGGTGGCCGATCCGACTCGCGCCCTGACGGTGCCCGGTGAGCCGGGTCGTCAGGTGCGCCGATTGCGGCGGATGAGCCAGATGCCGCCGCCGACGACCGCGGCGACGAAGAGCAGGCAGCCGGCGCCGAGTGCGACCAGACCGCCGATCGGCCACTGCCGGCTGCCGCCGTCGGGTTGGGCGTTGGGGGCCGGGCCGGGCCGGGTGAAGGTGGCGTCGGGGTCCGGCACGGGTTGCTTGCTGACCGCGGGTATCGGCGGCACGTCGGCGGTCAGGGCCGCGACGAGATTGAGTACGCCGTAGCCGTACTCGGGGTCGCGGCCGGGTGCGCCCTTGTCGGTGGCGGTGGCGGTGAGCCGGTGGATGACCTCGGGCGCGCTCAGGGTGGGGTATTTGGCACGTACAAGCGCGGCGGCCCCGGCGACAATCGCGGTGGCACCGCTGGTGCCCGTTTCGGTGCTGTAGCCACTGCCACCGTTGGCGCGAGTGTCGGTGGAAAGGGTGTCGACTGCCGGTGCCGAGATGGCGGTCTGCGGACCGGTGACAGATATGTCGGCGTGGTTGCCGTTCCGGTCGACCCCGCCGACGGCGAGCACTCCGTCATACGCTGCTGGGTAGCCCACTTGTCGATCCCTTGGACGGTTGCCGGTCGCGGCGACGAGTACCACGTCGGCCCGCCGCGCTGCGAGTATCGCCTCCTGCAGTTCGATTTCATTCTCGCCCCCGAAGGACATGCTGATCACCTTGGCGCCCTGGGCCACCGCCCAGCGAATGGCTGCCGGTGTGTCCTGAGACATGCCCTCTATGGTGGAGTGATAGCGAACGGGGAGGATCTTGGCTGCTGGCGCGATGCCGAGCGCACCAGCGCCGTTGCCGTGTCCGTGGGCGGCGATCAGCCCGGCCATGGCCGTGCCGTGCCCGGCGGTGTCGGTGCGCCCGTCCGGCACGTCGGCCTTGCGGATCGAGAAGTCCTTACCAGGAAGCACCGACCCGATCAGGTCGGGGTGGGTGGCGTCCACTCCGGTGTCGATGACCGCGACGGTGACGCCGGCTCCCTGTGTAATTCGGTGAGCCTCGGCGACCTTCAGAAACTTTAGATGCCACTGGGCATCGCGGGTCGCGTCGGCCAGTGCGGGTGGGGCGGCGATGGTCACGGCGGTCAGGGCAGTTAATGCAGCGATCAGCGTCCGCCCGGCCGAACGGGTGGGAAATTTTTGGGTCACCGGTCGATCCCGATGACACCAGGTCCGAGGTCGTGCCGGGGCTCCGGTCCCGCCTCGATCACCGGGACCACACCCTCCGCCACCTCCCAGACTACGTCTGGATCGCCTAGCCGGTCGGAGCCGTCGCGCCCACGTCGTCCGCGTCCGCTGGCTCCCATTCCTCCTGTCGGCTGACCGCCGATCACTCCGTTGACCGGTGCTCCTATCCGGCCCGCACCCGGGCGTCCCGTGCCCGTGCCGGATCCGCGGCCGGGCGTGCCCTCGCCGACTCCGGGGACACCTGCACCCCTGGACGGCACTCCACGAGCGTAGCCACCTGGCACTCCATTCCGGCCAGCACCCGCGCCGGGCAGCACACCCAGCAGACCACCACCGAGCGACGCACTACCACCAGCGCCCGGAGTGACCGGACCTGAACCAGTCCCGCCACCGGGCAGGCCCGAGGACGGAACCGTGCCGTTGCCGATCCCGCTGAGGATCGGCCCGGAGGTTCCGGCGCCGCCGGGCGTCCAATGCTGTCCATCGGGCATCATCGGATTCACACCGGGAAGCGGCGCAGGTGGATTGTGCGACACCATGGAGCGTCCCGACCAGGATTGGCCAGCGTTTGCGTTCGGCTTTGGCTGCTCGCCATGGCCGAACCCTTGATCGCCACCGCCCGAGTAGTCACCAGGACCTGCCCCGAAGTACGGCGGTGGGGTAATTCCGGCGCTGTGGTGGCCGACGGCCGACTCGGCCTCGGCCATGATCTTGCGGCCCTTGACATTGATGTCGTCCTCGGAGCCGTCGAGCTGACGCGGAATGAGATCGTTTGCCGATGCCCTGTACTCAACCACCAGTGGCTCCAACTGAGTACGCGCGGTCTCCAGGGCATCCATGATGCCGTTCGCGGCGTGCTTGGTGCGCCCCGCTGCGGCCGCGGTCTCCAACATGTTGGCGGTTAAGTCGTCCAGGCGCTCCATAAACTGTTTCGCGGCTGGGCTGCGTTCCGGTGGCCAGGCGGCCTCGATTGTCTGCCGATAACTCTTCAGCCGGGCGAGCTGATCGGTCAGCGCCGACTCCACCGCTGCCCAGGTCTGCACCTGCCTGCGCCCGGCCGCGATGTCGTCACCCTGGACCATCGCCCACAACGCGTTGATGTCGTAGGCGTCCCAATTCACGCACCACGTCGCCGGCCGCTCGAAACTTTCCGAGCCAGCAACCGAAGCCGGGGCGGCTCCAGCCGGCCTTTCTACCGTGGCGCCAGAAGCTCCCGGGCCGGACGCCCTGCCGGAGTCGTCCTGTCGTGGCGCGGGAATCGCGACTTCCGGGGCGCGGCTGGACACCCGCAGCGCCGCATTCGAGTCGACCTGGTCGTAGTTGCCGGCGGCGGCCTCGGTCGCGCCCGCGATCCGGTCCACCTCGGCGGTGTACGCCGCCACCGTCGCCTGCGCCCGCCGCAACGCCTGCGCGTAGACGGTCTTTGCGACGAAGACGTATCCGCTGGCCGAGTTGCCGCCGAACGGGGGATCACCGGCGAAGTCGGCGTTGACCTGGGCGGAGCGCGGATACAGAGTGGCCGCCCGGTCACCCCGTAACCGGCCCGCGACGTCCCGCAGGTCGGCCGTCTCGACCCGGATCTCCAGGCCGTCGGTCACCTCTGCCATGAAACCGTCTCCCCGTTCACGACGTCACGAACCTCATCGATAACGATAGCGGAGCGTGTCCGGTCGGGCGGTGCCGCGTCACCGGCAGGATGGTGCCAACCACCGGCAGAACCTCCCGCACGATCGAGCGAATCAGTTGAACGGTTCGCTGCTCGGGAGTGGGACGGTTTGGCCTGTCGGCTGGATATAGATCGTCCGGTCCCTTGGCTGGAGGTCGCAATAGACCGAGACGGTGGTCTTGGGGCCGTCGAAATTCGGTGGCAAAACATCCGCGGTGGAGACCTGGCCCTTGTTGGCGCCTGGATCGCATCGAAGGCTGCTGGCGCCGTCGAAGCTGCCACCTACGACCCTGCCGGTAGCGTCTCTGAAGACGACCGAGACGCCGCGCGGAAACAACTTTTCACAGTACGTGGACTCGATCGAGTAGTACGTCATCGAATCTGTCGGATATTCCGAGTCGCGTTCAGTACGCACGTGATGAGCAGCGACTTGGGCCAGTCCCTGGTCGCCCGTGCTCGGTAGCCAGTGCGTGCTGCCAAGGGTCACTTCGACTCGGGCCACCTTGGCCAACCTGCCACGGTCGTCTTCATGCACCGGCAGTCTGCTCCCGAGGCCGATGTGTTGCCCTGGCATGATCAGCGGGATGTCCAGGTTGGCGACCGGAGCCGCGGTCTCGGCGAGTGCAGATCTACCCTCCTTGTCCAGCATCCGCACCACGACATGAGTGCGATAGGCGACGTGGGCGCTGGTGTTCGCCAGCACTGCACCGATGCTCACCCACCTGTCGGAGAATAAGGGCTTCGATTCCTTGATCTGGGTGAAGCCTTGCTCAGCGACCTGGATGCCACCGCTGTCGGGTGCCTGGGCTGCCGGTTTCGAGTCTGCGGTCGACGGCGCATTAGGCCGTAGACAGGAGGATGCCGGAGCCGGTGACCGCGCCGCCCGGGTCAGCGCGGCGCCCGCGATCGAGGCCGCGATGGCGACGGCGATCACGCCGGCCAGCACGAGCGGCCAGCGTCTGCGAGATCGACTCGGCCGGCTGTCAACGGGTCCGGTCACCGGTCAACCACCAATGCCTCGACAACGTATCGGTGGAGTTCCCGGCCGTAGCAGCGATCCTTCAGCACCCGGATCTTCGCCATCTGATCGGCGATCAGCCGCGCGGCGGCCTCTCCAACTCGGTCGGCGAACTCCTGTTCGGTCAATGTCCGAAGGGTGCCGTCCGCGACCGTGACCGACCATCGCAGCATGCCCTGAGTGACGATCCGCACCCGACCATCCGTCGACCATCCCTCGGCGACGAGGTCGTCGCGGGCGGCGTAGTACTCCTGGTCCTGCCGGCCCACGGCCGGTGGCTCCTGGGTCACCTCCTGCCCTACCGACTCGCTGACCGCGCGGTAGTACTCCTTCATCCGCGCGGTCCAGAGCAGCTTGGCCACGCTGGCCAGTTGCCGCTCGATCTCCCGCTCGTCGAACCGGGCGTAGCTGCCGGGCGTGAACGAGACGACGACGTCGCTGCGCCCCCGCAGTTCACCCGCGAGGTGACCACCCGGAAACACGGCTCGAACCCGCATGCTGTCCATCCGATCAGCGAAGACACCCATGGAATCGGACCTCCTGATCAGGTGCTGTAGCCCATGTATTCGGGCGACGCGACGTTGCTCTGCGTCATTCCGGTCAAGGCCGGACGGTTGGCGACCATGTCGTCCATTCGGGCCGAGACGAGTTGCTGGTTGCTGATCATCGCCCGCGCGATGATTGTTTCCTGCTCGTCGATCAACGTGGCCAGCTTGTCCGCGGCCACCCGGAGTTCCTGGATGACTGCCTCCGGGCTCTCCCCGCTAAACTGGAGCTTCTCGGAATCCTTCATCTTGGAGGTGCCCGCCGCGGCGACCTGAGATGCCGCGCCGACCGCGGTCACCGCTGTCAAGGCGCTGCCGGCCATGGGCAACGCGCCGATCGCCGCGACGGAGGCGGCGACGGTGAAGGCGAGGTTCCACTCGTTCTTGCCACACTCGTTGATACGGTCCAACGCTTCCAGCGCCTGGTGGGCTGCGTTGTCGATGTCATTGCGGGCGTTCGTCCAGATCTCTCGCTCGGCCTCCAGGGCGGATCTGAGTACCGCGATCATCACGAACTGACTCTTGGCCATCACCGGGAACGGATCGACGAAATTGGCCTTGAACTCCCTCGCCGCCTTGCCGGTCCACTCCCCGATGAAGCTCCCCGAGGCCGAGATCCTCCCCATGACCGCGTCGCCGGGATACACCACGTTGCTTATCGGATCCCTCTCCGAGTCGAGCGCCAGACTCTGCAACGCCTGTTTCAAAGGGTCGATGAGGCCGCCGAACGCGCCCGGATCGGGCATCTCGGCGAAGGGCTCGAAAATGGACGGTACGTCCGCGAAGCTCTCCTCGATCCGCTGGTGAACCTTCGCCCGCTGTAGCGGGTGCTTGTCTCGGTCGAGCCCGGTGAAACTGCCGATGGACAGCGCGTCGGCGTCGGCCTTGGCCAGCATGATTGCCTTCTGCTGAATGTCGCGGGCGTGTTGCATCAACTGGTCGAAGCTCACCGTTAGCCTCCCCGTGGTGGCTCGATCGTCCCTTGTCGAAGTTCAGGTGCGAGCTGTCGCTACCCGCCGTTCCGGAGCCGGTTGAACTCCGCTTCGGCGGCCGTGTCGCTGCGCTCGTAGTTCTCGGCGGCGATGCAGAGCGCATCCCCGGTCAGTTCGAGATTCGAGGCGGTCTGCGTCAGGATCTTGCGCATCTCGTCCCGCAACGCCCGCCACGGTTCGTAGGCCGGACCGTACGGGCCGCCGAGCCGAGGCGACCGCAGGAACGCCTGGGCCAGCCCGTGCAGTGCTTCGTCGAGGCTGTGCCCGGCCTTGGTGTAGTGCGACGCGACCATCGGCCAGTCCTTCGAGCCCGCCTGCCAGAGCCGATAACGATCAACGCCGAGATCTTTCCCGCTGTCCGGCACCCCGCACCCCCGATATAACGCTGCGTCGCCCAGAGAGTACGCGATGGAGGCATCGACGAGGTCCTTAAGGTCAGCGTCAAAACGGTCCGGCATCCGTCAGAATGCCGGTTGGCCAGGCGGTGTACGAACCGCCGTGGTCGGCCTGAAATCCCTCGGCCAGCAGGCTTGCCGGACCTGACAGCACTCCGAGAGCGCGGTAACCCTGATGACGTCCAACGTTGACACCTCCCGCTGAGGAACTGTCGAATCCGGGACGCGCTGTTCGTTGCGAGGGTGATAGGCAGTCCACGCAGGCACTGTCACGACCACAGGAGAGGCCGACCGATGCGGCACCCACAGGCCCAGGTCCACCGCATGTTCGAGCTCATCGAGCCCATCGCCACCGTCACGTTGTCCGAGGGGCCGAACGAGGCGTTCCTGGCTCTCGGCATGCGCAACTACTGGGACGGATACTTCGCGGGTCGGGCCGCGCCGCTTGGGCTGGCACCGGCCGAGGTGGTGCACGCGGTCTTCTACAACTTCGCCGACGGCGAGGTGGCTCGGCACATCCCGTGGGTCTGGGGAAAGATCACCCCGCAGGAGGCGATCGCCGTACGCGAGCGGGCCAGCGCCGCGACGCTGCGGCAGAAGATGGGGGAACTCGCCGATTCCCCGGGTCTGGTGCGGGTCGCCGACCTCGCCACCCGCGCGGCGGTCAGCGCGCCGATCGAGGGCCGGGTGCTGTACGCCGGGCTCCGAGCGCTCAAGGTGCCCGAGGAGCCGGTGGCCAGGCTCTGGCACGCGGCGACGCTGTTGCGGGAACACCGCGGGGACGGCCACAACGCCGCCCTCGTCGCCCACGGCATCGGCGGCACCGAGGCTCACGTCCTCCTCGCACTGTCCCTCGGGATGCGGGCGGAGGAGTTCGGCCGGGTCCACCACCTGCCCAAGGCGCAGCTGGCCGCTGTCGTCGACGGGCTGCGCGGCCGCGGCCTCGTGGACGACGCCGGCAAGTTCACCGACGCCGGCCGGGAGGTCAAGGAACGGATCGAGGCCCGCACCGACGAACTGGCTGCGCCGGCGTACGACGTGCTCAGCTCGGACGAACTCGACGAGCTGATGGCGGGGCTCGAACCGATCGCCGCCGCGGTGCAGGCCGCCGACGACTGAACTGGCGCATTCGGCCAACGGCAGGTCGCCGAGGGGCCAATTGCCGAAATGGCGGCAGCCGGCTGCTGGAGACCCCGAAGCCGAATTGTGGTCATCAACGAGGGTGGCGCGGGCTCTCGGTAGGAGTTTTTCCTCGTTGCCGGGGGGTCTGTCTGGCTGATGGCTTACCGGGTTGGCCCCTACCCGGCCAGTACGGCGGCGGGTTGACCACGGGGTCCACGATCTCGAACTGGCTCTTGTTGCTGCGCACGGACTTGAGCAGGACCAGTCTTTGGCCGCAAGCGGCCTCAAGCTCCGGAAGAGCGGCCGTCAGGCCGACGACAACCGTCGCTATCGCGCTCGCGGTTGCCGCGGCACCGGTCCCGACCTGCTGGAAGCGAACATGGTGGAAGCCGTGCTTGCGTATCAACTTGCATTCGTTCTCGTGGTAGAGCTGGTTTAGGTCTGCGGTCACCAGCGCTTCGTACCCTCGAGCGGCCATGTCGGGCAGGAGGTGGACGTCCTTCTTGCGTTTCCAGCCGATCGACTAGACGTGGTCGACGGTGTGACGGGACCTGAACATGTGGCGCAGCGGTTCGATCACAGGCTCTGGCACCTGCTCGTCAAGCAGTATCTTCAATTGTCATGCCGTCCGCTTGTTGGCGTCCCGCCTGTTGTATGTCCGGACGTAGCGGTCGAACTCCACCGCGCCGGTCACGCCCGCTTCGTGGACCGAGGGGTAGAAGTAGCGGATGTCCGCGACTGCCAGGCCGTCCGTCGCAAGGCTCGATATCGTGCTGTAGGGGATGCGGGTGTCCTCAACGACCGGGAAGCCGTGCAGCACGTCCGGGTCGATCTCGATGCCGGCTTTCGGTCTGCGCAGCGGGACGATCCGCGCTCCCGTCCATCCTTCGAACTCCCCGAGCACGTCCTTCATGCTTATGAGCAGGGTCTGGCCCGGTCGGTTGAGGATGTCGACCTGCTCGCCCTCGGTGGCCCAGACGATGGTGCGTCCGTCGCCGAAGAGCCGGTAGTCGGCGAGGTGGTCGACGTCGGTGAGGTCCTGCAGGTTGGCCAGCGCCTTCCGGATTTTCTGTAGCGAGAACTCGGCTCGGAGCGCCGCGACCGTACGGATCGCGATGAGATCCCTGAAGCTGTATTGGATCGGCCTGGTCGAACTCGTCTCGGGGGCCAGAATCGGTGATGCCCCCGACCGCCAGCGGCGAAGTTGGTGGACTGTCACCCCACCGAGCGCTGCTGTCAACGCTTCGGGGTAAGCCACGACCGTCTCCCACCTTCGCTACCGAACCGGTGCTGCCCACCTTACTTTACGTGTGAGCCAAGGTCGCGTTCCGTGTTCGGCGAGTTGCGAGTCCCGCCGAACCCGAAACCGTTGCCCGTGCCCGACCACCTGTGTCATGGTCCCGGCTCGACGTCCCAAGTCGCGGCGACGAAAAAGCGCCGTCACTGTCGCATCAGACCAACGGCGGTGGCGAGGCCGGTGACGTCGGCGAGGGCCGGTCCGGCCCGGAGGACGGCCGCCAGCGCGGTGCGCGCGGCCGGGCGGAGGCGGGTTTCGGCGGGGGCGAGGCGGTCGGCGGTGACCAGGGCGTGGCCGGCGGCACGGTGGTCGCCGACGTTGAGGTACGCGCGGGTGATGTCGATGAGGTGGGCGGCCCGGTGTTCGGCGGGCAGGCGCGGCCAGCGGTCGCTGCCGGTCACCTCAAGGTGGGTGGCGATGGCCCGCTCGTTGTCGCCGAGTTCGAGGGCGACCAGGGCGCGGGCGATCTCCACGACGGTCGGCCCGAACCCGAGTTCGTCGGCGCCGTCGTGGTCGAGCTTGTCCCCGTACCCGTGGGCGAGGTCGGTGGCGCGGACGGTGAGTTCGTGGGCGCTGCTGGCGTCGCCGCAGCCGGCGGCGGCGAGGGCGGCCTGGACGAGCAGGGTGCCGGCCAGGGCGGCCTCGGCCGGCGCGGGCTCGCGCGCCGGCGGCGGCGCGAGACGGTGTACGGCGGTGATGGTGGCGGCCAGCGCCAGGCGGCCTCGGTCCAGGCTGCGGAGCGCCTGGGCGAGGGGGATCACGGCCAGGCCGGTCCGGTGGGGGTCGGACACGGCGGTGCCGATCGCGCGGTCGGCGGCGAGCCAGGCGAGGTCCGGCTCGCCGAGTTTGACCAGTACGTGCGCGGCGAGGCGGTAGACGCGTACCAGTGGGTCGGTGGTGGGTGCGGACCGTGGGGTGCGGCGGGCGGCGGTGAGCAGGTCGGGCAGCAGGCGCAGCACCTGCGGGTGTTGGGCGTGCCGGTAGGCCGCCCAGGCGTAGCCGACCTGGTCGGCGAGTTCCGGTGTGGCCGGTGGTGGCGGTCCGCGGTGGGCGCCGGGTGGGTCGTAGCAGGCCAGGGCCGCTCGTACGCGGTCCACGGCGGCGGCGGTGCCGGTGGCCGGCTCGGGTCGGGGGTCCTGGTCGAGCAGGAGGTCCGGGGTGACGCCGAGGGCTTGCGCGACCAGCTCGATGACCGAGACCCGGTCGAGTCGCCGGACGCCACGTTCGACCTTGTCGACCCAGCTCACCGAGCGGCCGACTCGGTCGGCGAAGACCTGCTGGCTGATGCCGAGCCGGGTCCGTAGTCGGGCCACCCGGCGGCCGATCGGCAGGTCGGCGGCGGCCCGCGTATCGGGGGCGGTCATCGGCGGGTCGTCCGGATCAGGGTGTGGGTGGTCGCGCCGCAGCGCGGGCACCAGCGTGACTTGACCCGGAACGCGAACAGTCCGATCAGGAATCCGGGCACCAGGCCGACCAGCACGGTCAGCGCGACTCGGAGGAGCACGGGCGCTCTCACCTTCTGGCATGGCCGGGGGTCGGGGCGTTGCCGCGCCCACGACCCCCGGCCGGTACCACTGTGCGAGGGAGGTCTGACAAATTTCTGCTGGCGACGCCACCGACGGTGATCGGCACGTCCGGCGCACACGCTGCGGGTTTGCTCGGTGTGCTCCGAACAGAGTCGCGCATCAAGTGATGCAAAACAAGAGAGTGCGCATGATCAATACGAGAGACGCATGTGTTCAGGGGCAGACGAGCCGCCGGGATTGGTGCAGAATCACGACATGCCTCGATTCACGCCAGCGACGCCACGCTCCCGACGGCTCGGCCGGGAGCTGCGCAAGCTCCGCGAAGCCAAAGGACTGACCGGCGAGGAGACCGCGAAGCTTGTTCGTTGCTCGACGTCACGGATTAGCCGGATCGAGTCCGGCGAGATCAAACCGCGGGCCGGCGACGTGATGGAGCTGCTGGTCGCGTACAGCGTGAGCTTCGACGAGGAGCCGGGTCGCGGCCTGTTGAAGCAGGCGCGCGAGCTGCGTGAGGACGGCTGGTGGCAGCGGCTCGGCGGCAAGTACGCGACGTACATCGCCTATGAGATCGAGGCCGTCGAACTCAAAAACTTCGAGCCGATGCTGGTGCCCGGACTGTTGCAGACCGAGCGGTACGCCCGCGAGGTCAACATGGTCGGTCGGGAGACCGACCCGGACACCGTCAAGCAGCGGGTCGCCGCTCGCATGACCCGACAGGAGGTGCTGCACCGGAAGCCGATCCCGCTCCGGATGCACGCCATCCTGTCCGAGGCGTCCGTGCGGACGGAGGTTGGCGGTCCGGACGTCCTCCGTGAGCAGCTCGACCACCTGGTCACATTGAGCCGGCTGCCCAACGTCACGATCCAGGTGCTGCGCTTCGAGGCCGGCGCGCACCTCGCGGACAGCAGCGGCTTCGCCTACATGACCTTCGCGCAGGACGATCCACCGCTCGGCTACGTCGAGACCCTGGCCGGCGAACTGTTCCTTGAGTCAAAGCTCGACCTGGCGAGACTGTCGGCGGCGTACGACAATCTGAAGACACTGGCCATGTCGCCGGCCGAGTCCGTCAAGTTCATCAAGGAGCTGAGCAAGCATGGAGCGCAACGTCTGGCGTAAGTCGAGCCGCTCCGGTAGCAACGGTCAGTGCGTCGAGGTACGCGACCGGGGCACCCAGGTCGACGTCCGCGACTCTAAGGCGCGCACCGTTGAGACGCTGAGCTTCAATCTCACCGCGTGGACTGCCTTTACCAGCCACCTCAAGGCCAGCGGCAGCCGCACGCAGTGAATCGTCCGTGGTTGGCATCTCCGATGCCGGGGATTGTCTGGGTGCTTGGCTCCGCAGTTTGTTCTGCATCGGATCTTCAGCCACCGTCCGTGACACCGACCTGCCCGAGGCGGTTAGCCGCGTGCCGCTAGCCGATGTCCGTGGGCAGCAGGGCCCGCTACTGGCACGGCGCCACCGCCAGCGCTAGCGTCACCGCCAGCGCCTCCGGCGGACGCGATACCGACGCGGTCTTTCACCCCAAACACGGAGGGCGGCCGCAAGATCCCAGACGGCACCGCCTGGTCGTAAAGCGTCGCCCCGGCCGAAACCCACGAGACGCAGCGCGCCGAGCCGTTGGCCCTTGGCTGGTGGCGCGGGCCGCCCTGTTGTCGGAAATCCGACGCACTGCCGAGCGCGCTTGACGCCCTATCCTAAAGGGCTTTACCTCGGGCCCCTGGTCCGGCGGGTCGCTTTGCTCGCGTCGACCGATATGGAGACGGAATGGTGATGATCCAACCGGATGTGCTCAGCCGCGTCCAGCACGCCGCCGGTCAGTGGGCCGACCAACTGATCGACTTCGGCCAACGCAACACACTGCTCTACTTCAAGGACCGGCAGGCCACCACGCTCGACCTCGCCGAGGCCGCCGACGAGGGCATCGCGGATCTCCTTCGCGGGCAGAAGGTCCGGCTGCGGACACTCTTCCCCGATCAAGCGCGCCACGACGCCGCCTGCAAGGCTGCGCGCGCTCTCCGCCGCAAGCTGGTCGAGCTGGAGGAGGAGCAGGGCATCCAGGCTGGTTGGGTGGCTCGGGGCCTGCTCTGCATGGTTGGTCCGTACACCCGTGGTTCCGCACGGATGCCGGCGCTCCGGGCGCCGTTGATCCTGCATCAAATGGCACTGGACAGCCGAACGGCGACGGAGAACGACTTCACGCTGGAACTCTCCGACACTCCGGAGATCAACCCCGTGTTGCTCTACGCCCTGGAGCGACAGTACGGCGTCGAGTCGGACATCGGTGCCCTCGCCGACCAGCTGAACCTGATGCTGGCGGAGACCACCGACCCTGAGCACCAACTGACCGCCGCTTACGAGCTGATAGCCAAGGCGGTTGCCCCGAGTGGGCTGCCGCTCAGACTGGAAGCGGCGCTGAACGCGGGCGTCTTCAGCTTCGACAAGCTGGCGATGGTGAAGGATCTGCGTGACTCTGCCGAGTTGCTGGCGTCCCATCCGGTGGTCGGTGCGATGGCCGGCGACGCGGCCGCCAGACAGCAGTTGCGCGTCGAGCCCGTCTCGGGGGCCAGCTCCAGCGCTGACCGGGTCGACCCGGTCAAGGAGTTCCTGGTCCACGACGCCGACTCGTCCCAGCAGTGCGCCATCGACGCGGTGTTGTCCGGTCGGCACGTGGTCATCGAGGGACCACCCGGCACCGGCAAGAGCCAGACCATCGCGAACATCATCGCGTACATGGCGGCGATGGGTCGCAGCGTACTGTTCGTCTCCGAGAAGCGCGCGGCCATCGAGGCGGTGATGAATCGGCTCGGGGATGTCGGGCTCGACAACCTCGTGTTCGACCTGCACGATCGCAAGATCAATAAGCGCCAGGTCGCCCAGCGCATCGCCGAGGTCCTGACCCAGGCCGGCGCCGAACCGCCGGTGGACGTCGGAGATCTGCACCGGCGTCTGCAGAACCGACGTGGCACGGCACGGCGGCACCCCGCCGAGCTGCACGAGATTCGGCGGCCCTGGGATCTGAGCGCGTTCCAGGTGATCGAGAGACTGCTCGGCCTCCCCTCCTACGACGTCAGCGCCTATAGTCTTCGCGCTTCGAGTCTGCGGAACCTGGACCGGACCGCTGTCGAAGCCGCCCGGGAGGACCTCCGATCATTCGTGGACCGCGACGGTCTACGGATCTGGCGGGGCGAGTCGCCGTGGTCCAGGGCCGCGATCCACAGCCCGGACGACGTGGACAAGGTCCTCGTTCACCTCGATGGCCTGGCCGCCGACGCGTTGCAGGGCGCGCAGCGTCAGATCCGCGAACTGGTCGACCGGGCAGGCCTGGACGTACCCGACGATCTCACCGCATGGACGGATCTCTTCGACCTGCTCGGCGAGGTGGAGCGGAGCATCGCTACCTATGGTGAGCAGGTCTTCGGCCCGGAGCTGGACGACTTCGTCTACGCGACCGCGACTCGGCGCCAACGGCCGCGCCGGCCGGATTCGATCGGGCTGGTCCGCCGGCTGCGGATACGCCGGGATCTGCGACGCACCTGTCCGGCCGCCCCGCGAAAGCGGGCCGAGATGCACCAGGGCCTCGCCGCGGCGGCGAACCAACGTGAACGGTGGCACAAGCTCAGCCGCCAGGACAGTACACCCACCGCCATAGCCGAGGCGGATCTCTGCATGTCGTCCTTCGTCAGGGTGCGTAACCACCTCGCCGCGGTGGCGGCCTGCGCCCGCATCGACGGCCTCGATCGGGGATCGGCCGCCACGGCGGCCAATACCCTTGCCGAGCTGCAGGCCGACCGTCACACCGTGTTTCGGATGCCGGACCTGAATCAGCAGCAGGAACGCTTCCGTGCGCTGGGGCTGGGCCCGATGCTCGACGACCTGGCTGCGCGACACGTCTCGGGTGAGGAGGCCGCGGCGGTCCTACTGTGTGCCTGGCTCCAGGTCGTGCTCGACGAGATGCGCATGAGAGTGCCGCACCTCGGTCAGTTCGTGGGGCAGCAGCACGCCGCTGTGGTCGATGAGTTCCGCGCTGCTGATACCGCGCACATCCAGGCGGCGGCTCGACGCGTACGTCGCAACGTTGCGGTCAACCTGCGCAAGGTCCGGGACGCCCATCCCGAGCAGAACTCCCTCGTCCGGACGCAGGCCGCCAAGAAGACCCGCCACATGCCGTTGCGCAAGCTGGTCAGTGGTGCGCCGGAGGTCCTGCTCGCCGCGTTTCCGTGCTGGGCCATGTCGCCGCTCGTCGTCAGCCGCATCCTTCCAGCCGAGCGGCACTTCGACATGGTCGTCTTCGACGAGGCAAGCCAGATTGAGCCGCACGACGCGGTCACGTCGATCATGCGTGGAACGCAGCTCGTCGTGGCGGGCGACCCGAAGCAGCTTCCGCCCACACCGTTCTTCCGACGGCTGGTCCAACAAACCGCCTCCGCCGAGGACGACGACCTCGGCGACGAGAATCTGGAGGACTACGAGTCCATCCTCGACGTCCTCGGCGGCCTGATCTCCGATCGGCATCGGCTCACTTGGCACTACCGAAGCCGGGACGAACGTCTGATCGCCTTCTCGAACGTCGAGATCTACGACCGGTCGCTGGTCACATTCCCCGGTGTGCAGGTGGACAGCCCGCTCCGCCTGGAGGCGGTGGACGGCCGCGTCACCCCTGGGCAGAGCGGTTCCGCGATCGAGGAGGTCAATCGGGCCGTCGACCTCATCCTCGAACACGCCGAACAGCGGCCGACCGAGAGCTTGGGCGTCATCACCATGGGACAGAAGCACGCCCTGCGGATCGAAGCTGTCCTGCGCAGCCGGCGTCGGGAACACCCAAACCTCGACGACTTCTTCTCGCAGAAGAGTGCCGCCAGCCAGCGCTTCTTCATCAAGAGCCTGGAGAACGTTCAGGGTGACGAGCGTGACGCCATCATTCTGAGCATCGGTTACGCCAAGACTCGGGACGGGCGGCTACCGATGCGGTTCGGGCCGCTGAACCAGGAGGGCGGTGAACGACGGCTCAACGTCGCGGTCACCCGGGCGCGTAGCCGCATGACCGTGGTCAGCGCGTTCTCGCACCACGACATGGACCCGAGCCAGACGGCGGTGTTGCGGAACCGTGGCCCCGAGCTGCTACGCCGCTATCTCGAGTTCGTCGCGCTGGGCGGCGACCTCGGCGACCGGCAGCATGCCAGCATCGAGCTCAACGGCCTCGAGCGCAGCGTGCTGGCCGCCGTAGAGCGGCAAGGCATCAAGGCGGTGCCACAGTGGGGAGTGTCGGGCTACCGGATCGATCTGGCGCTCGCCCACCCGGACCAGCCCGGACGCATGGTGCTCGCCGTCGAGACGGACGGCCACTCGTACCACCAGGCGCACAGTGCCCGGGATCGAGACCGGCTGCGTCAGGAGCACCTGGAACGGCTCGGCTGGCAGTTCCACCGGATCTGGTCGACCGACTGGTATGTGGATCCGGCGGGCGAGACGGCCAGGCTCGTCACCCGCTGGCAGCAGGCGGTTGACCGCGCGAACCATGCTGCTGCCGAGAGCCGGTCCGCACCAGCGGCACCGCGGCAGGCAGCTCCCCCGGAACCGGCGCCGACCGACCGCCGTGGTCCGCGGCCGCGCATACCGCTCGGGCTGCGCATCACCGAGTACAGCCGGGACCAACTGGTGCGGTTCTGTACCTGGCTGGTAAGCGACCAACTCCAGCGTGATCGGGACGAGCGCCTGCAGGAAGCCATGACCGAACTCGGGTTCCGCAAGCGGGGATCGGTCATCGTCCAGCGTCTGAACGAAGCACTCGACATCGCGCAGCAGCGCGTCGACCGGGAGGTGTCCTGATGGTTTCCCTCGATTCACTCACCCTGGAGCGGGTGGCGCGCCTGATCTGCGACGTCGACGGACCGTACGAGCGGACCGGAAACCAGGTCGAGCGGTTCCTGCACCGGGTCCGGTGGCCCGGCGACCCGCAGTACGACGGATCCCCGAGAGTGCCGTGGCTCACCGAGACGCTGTGCGCGCACGCCGATGACGCCGCCGCGGTCGACCGGCTGCTGTGCCGCATCTGCGACCCGCTCGAGTACGACGGCGGCATCGAGACGGCGGACCCCATCGCGCAGGAGCTGAATCGCATCCTGGCACCCGAGCGGCTCACTGTCGCCTACGTCGGCGGTCGGCCAGTGCTGGGTCAACTCGATCAGCCCGGCGACGCTCCCTCATACGGGCCCCCACCGGATCTGCACGAGCGGGTTCGCCGGCTCGCCGCAGACACCGATACCGTGAACATCCTGATGGCCCGCGCCGACGAGGCATCGATCTGTCAACGCAACGGCGCATACGCCTTGGCGATCATCGGCATTGGCAGCTTCGTTGAAGGGCTGCTGCATACCTTCGTCACTCAGCGCGACGAGGACGTGCGAAACAACGGCATTGTCGGCCGCAACGGTCGTAGGGTCACTGCCGACCGCGCCGGGTTGGACCTCCTCCTGGTCCACGCACATCGGCGAAAGTGGGTCCAGACCGATGCCAAGGACTTCATGGACAAGGTCCGGGACTACCGCAATTTCGTTCATCCGAGGCACCAGATCAGGCACGGGCTCGTACCCGACCTGGACACTGTTCGGATGTGCTGGGCGCCGGTCCACGCCCTCCTCAACGACCTGGAATCCGCGTCCTGAGCGCAGATCAACTCCTATTTACCTGGCTGGAACGCGAGGCGCTGAGCTGAGCGCCTCGCGCAGGACCCTCGGGACGGACGATGCTGGGCTTCAGATCGATTTTTGCCACGCACTACGAACGGAACCATCTACTGCCGCTGGTCCGGGAACAGTTCGATCGATGGATCGCGGGGCCCAAGGCATGGGACCCCACTGCACTACGCGAGAACCGCTGGGTGGCCATTGGTGACAGCGCTCGGGCACTGCTGCTGCGGCACGAAGGTCAGGACGGCTCGATGTCGACCCGGGTGCGCATCGTCGAGACCAAGCCAGACGGCCAGTGGATTACGCAGTTGACCACGCACGTGCCCAGAGTCAAGGAGCGTAAGGCGTGGGCCTGGGTCGACATCGAGTCTCCTGACCCGGAAGACGAGGCGTCAGGTGGCCGACCACGCCTCGCCGGTACTCCCCGCTTTCTCGCACCGATTCTCGATGTCATCGACGCCTGGGACGGATCCGCGCGCCTGACCACCCGTCCGCTGATTATCCGCGGGGGCGAGGTCGACGAGGTCTACCAGGCATTACTTGACGTTGAGCGGCGAGGTGTCGTCTTCGTCGCCGGCAGTGACGACTCATTGCCGATGGGCCCGTGGGTTGACCTCATCGCGAAGCTGACCCGGTTCACCAAGGGTATGGGCTCGTGTTACGTGCTTGACGGTGAAGCCACCCGGCTGCTGAACGACCGACTCGGTAATACCCACGCTGTTCTACCGGGTCGGCTGCGGACCTACCGCTCGCAGGTTCAGCCGGATTCGGTCGTCGATGGCCTGCGCCACCGGGTGCTGAGTACCGAACGGATCCTCGATGATGCCGAACACGATCGGCTGGCCCGGGTTCTCGCCGCCAACGCCCAACTCCAGTCCCTCGAACAGCCCTTGCAGGCGCAGGTGGCGAGGGTGCACCGAATGCTGGAGCGCATCGCCGACGACATGTTAGTACATCGTCTTGGTGACTCCACCCGTCAAGCGGTATCGGTGGTCCCGACGCCCCGCCAGGCGCTGGCGGTCGAGGCGCGGCGGAGTGGACAGCACCAACAGGATGCGGCATCGCAGCAGGGAATGCTGCTTGAATACCTAAAAATCAAGGTCGGAATCAACGATCTGACCGCCGATAGGATCGACGAGCTCGCCCGCTGGGCGGAGATTGGAAAGGTATCCCAGGAGACTCAGGAAGACATCGCATCTCGCCTGGCGCAACTTCAGGCAGAGCTGGATGACACGCAGAAGGCCCACAGAGAAGCCATCCAGCAGCTGGAGGACGAGCAGCTCGACAACCGCGAGACGTTCGACCGGCTCACGCAATCCGAGGAAACCGTACGGGCGCTGCGCAGCCGCCTCGCTTCGACAGGGCAGCCGGCGGTGGCCTGGACGACCCAACCTGCCGAGGAGGATGTTTCCCGTCCGGACAGCTTCGGCGAGTTGCTCCGTTGGCTGCCCAGACTCGCGCATGTCGAATTTACTGGTGACCCTGACCATGCGGTGGATCTGGACAGCAGAGACACCCTGGGAGCTTGGGCGTCGAAGGCGTGGAATGCCTTGCTGGTGTTGCAGGATTACGCGAGCATGAAAGCCGAGGGGCGCTGTGATCGTGACGTACAGGGCTTTCTTCAGAACACTCCCGATGGAGCCCATGGGTGGCCGGCGAGACGACACGCCCGTGACGAGAGCGAGGAGGTGCGAACCAATCCGGTCTTCCGGCGTGCCCGCGTGCTACCCGTACCCGCTTCGGTCGATCCTGCTGGATGCATCTTCATGGGCGCACATTTCAAGATCGCTACCTTCGCGATGATTAGTCCTCGGCTTCATTACTACGACGACACAACCAAGAGTGGCCGGATCTACGTCGGCTACCTCGGCCGCCACTTGCCAACCGGGCAGACGAACTGACACCGTCACATCTGCCCTGCGCATCCGTCTGGCGTGTGCATGACACGGTAGGTGTTCTCGGTGGCGCATGGCGGGCTACCGCAAGGGCTGGGCCAACATCCTCGGCATTGACACACTTCTATTGATCTGCGTCTACTTGGATCATGCGTAGGATTCTCCTGGCGGCCCTGGCGTGTCTGTGTGCCGCCGCACCAGCCGTGATCGACGGTGGCACCGCCCGAGCGGCGACCGCCGACTGCGCCGGCACCGTCGAGGTGACCGCGCCGACGTTCGACCGGCAGTCGGTGGCTCCCGGGCAGAGCTTCACCGCCACCGCGGCCATCACCAACTGCACCGACCAGCCGCAGCAGGTGTCCGGCTACTGGCGGGCCCAGTCCGTCATGCCGCCCGGCGCCCCGTACACCTTCTGCACCGGCAACGACCCGTTCCCGCTGAACGCGCAGCTCGCGCCCGGCGGCACGTACGTCACCAGCATGCGGTGGGACATCGCCAACCCGCAGTGCGCGGCCACCGCGATCCGGGCGAGCGTCGTCCTGTACGCCCCCTCGGTGACCCGGAGCGCGGACATCCCGGTCACCGGCGCCGGTGGTCCTCGGTCGTGCGTGGCGAGCTACCGAACCCTGAACGAGGCGCCGACGGGGTTCGTGGCCGAGGTGACGGTGGCCAACCCGACCGCCGCGCCGGTCAACGGCTGGTCGGTCGTCTTCACGTATCCCGGCGACCAGCGGATCACCGCGTCCTGGAACGCGGTCGTCCAGCAGGACGGCCAGGTGGTCACCGCCACCAACGCGTCGTGGAACGCCACCATCCCGCCCGGCGGCAGCGTCACGTACGGCCTCTACGGCAACTGGCGGCGCAGCGACGCCCCGCCGACGACCCTCACCTGCCGGTGAGGGTGCGGCCCGGCGGTTCAGGGTCTTGCATTCTCGGCGGTGGCGCGGGGCACCTCTCCCGATATTTGGAAAATCATTCGCGTCGAATTTCCTCACCGGTAAGCCGATGGCCCCGCTGCCGTGAGCAATCTGACCCGCCGGACCACAGTGGACCACCAGACCCGGTGGACAAATCTCAATGCATAATGGTGGCCATGGAGAACCGGAAGAGTCTCGGTAAAAGTGGCATCGATGTGAGTGCTCTCGGCGTGGGCTGCTGGGCCATCGGCGGTCCGTTCTGGGCTGGTGAGCAGCCGCTCGGCTGGGGAGAGGTGGACGACGCGGAATCCACGCGGGCCGTCCACCGGGCGATCGACCTGGGGGTCAATTACTTCGACACCGCGGATGTCTACGGCGCCGGGCACGGCGAGCGGGTGCTCGGAGCGGCGCTCGGTTCCCGTCGCGATCAGGTCGTCATCTCCACCAAGTGGGGCAACACCTTCGACGAGCAGAGTCGCCAGATGGGGGCGGAGGACGGCTCGCCGGAGTACGTCGGCCGGGCGGTACGCGAATCCCTCCGGCGGCTCGGCACCGAATACATCGACCTCTACCTGCTCCACCTCAACGATCTGCCGGTGCCGCGGGCCCTCGACCTGATCCCGGCGCTGGAGGACCTCGTCACCGCCGGCTTGATCCGGTCGTACGGATGGAGCACCGACTTTCCCGAGCGGGCCCGCGCGTTCGCGGAGGCGGGCGAGCACTGCACCGCCATCCAGTTCGACTTCTCGGTCCTGCGCGGAAACGCCGAGATTCTGGACGTCTGCGAGAAGCACGACCTGGCGGCCATCAGCCGGGGTCCGCTGGCCATGGGCCTGCTGACCGGCAAGTACACCGGATCGTCCCACCTCGCCGAGGACGACATCCGAGGGCTGACCCCCGACTGGATGACCTTCTTCCAGGACGGCAAGCCGGTGCCGGAGTGGCTCGACCGGGTGGCCGCCGTCCGTGCGGTGCTGACCGCGAACGGCCGCACCCTCGCGCAGGGAGCGCTGGGCTGGTTGTGGGCCCGCAGCCCGAGGATCACGCCCATTCCCGGCTGCCGCACCCCGGCACAGGTGGAGGAGAACGCCGGCGCGCTGCGCACCGGTCCCCTGTCGCCGACGGAGCTGGCCGAGGTGGAGCGACTGCTCGGTCGCGGCTGACCGTGCGGCGGCCGGTGCGGCGGTCCCGGCCCGCCCCACCGGCCGCCGCGACCCAGCTCCTCCGGGCTCCACCTCGGCTCGACCGCCCTGGTGAAACCCGCTCTAGCCGCGCGCCCCGGTGGACGGTCCGGAGAGGGCCGCCGCCGGCTCCGGGCCGCCCGCGCCCACCCGCTCCGGGCCGCCCGCGCCCACCCGCTCCGGGCCGTCCGCGCCCACCCGCTCCGGGCCGTCCGCGCCCATCCGGTCCGGTTCGGCGACCGGCATCGCCCGTAGCGTCAGCCAGGTGCGGTACAGCTCGCGCGCGACACCGGCGGACGAACGGCCGACCGAGAACGTCGACCCGGGAACGTCCCGCCAGATGACCGGGATCTCGCGGATGCTGGCGCCCAGCGCGAGGCACCGGGCCAGCAGTTCCACGTCGAAGGCGAAACCGGTGGAGGTGAGATCCCGGGCGACCCGCCGAGCGAGGTCTCCGTCGAAGAACTTGAATCCGCACTGCGTGTCGGTGGCGCCGGGCACCATGATCCGCGCGAGCCGGCGAAACACCTGCGACCCGAACGACCGCACCAGCCCGTGTCGTACCTCGAGCACCGACGCGGGCAGGTTTCGCGAGCCGACCACCACTTGCTCGCCCCTGCCCAACAGGTAGACGACGTAACCGAGAACGTCGAGGCCGGTGGCCATGTCCGTGTCGCAGAAGCCCACCATCGGCGCCGAGGTGTCCAGCAGGCCCGCCCGTACCGCGGCGCCCTTGCCCTTGACCGGGCAACGCAACAGCCGTACGGGCACCGGACCGGACGGGCACCGGGCGACCACCTCGGCGGTCCCGTCGGTGCTGGCGTTGTCCACGACGATGACCCTCGCGTCGACCGACATCCGCGCCAGGTGAGCGCGCAACGTAGCGAGCCCACCGGGCAGCCGCCGTTCCTCGTTGTGGGCCGGTACCACGATCTCCAGCGTGGGCGGCGGGCCGAGGCCGCCGCCCGCAGGCTGACGCATGCGGTTCTCCTCTCCCGAGACGACCCGATACCGCCAGGACACCGTCCGGCACGGTGCGAGCCGCACTGAGCTGGCCGCATCGACCATGCGTAGCGCCGGTTGCGCGGAACTATGGCCGGACTTTCACGGCGTTGGCGGTCAGTTGCCGCCGTGGCGCGACATCGGATCGGGGTGGAGCGGGTCGAGCGACCTGCCCGCCCGGAAACCGCACCGTGAGCAGCGTCGAAAGCGCCGACATACCAGCCGTAAAGCGATGCCCGCCAAGCTCGTCTCGGCTTTCCGGCGGCAGGCGGCCGCCGCACCGAGGTGGAGGTGGGGCGTGACGGTTACCCGAAGACAGGTGGTTCGGCAGGCGCTCGGCGTGACATTCACCGTCGCGATGCTCGTGGGCGTCGTCGTGGCGCTCAGATCCGAGGACTGGGAGACGGTCGGGGCCACCCTCCTGCACGGCGCGGCCGTGCCCTGGGTCGTCGCGGCGTTCCTGGCCAACCTCGCCGGGCTCGGGCTGGCGCTTGCCTCCTGGCATGTGTTGATCACCGATGACGGTGATCGCGTCGAACTGCCGTTGAGCGGCACGATGTTCGCCGCCGGGCTTCTCGGCAAGTACATCCCGGGTCGGGTCTGGGGGGTGCTGGCACAGATCCAGCTCGGCCGCGTCGCGGGCCTGAGCCCGGCCCGGATCGGAAGTTGCTACGTGGCCAGTCTCGCCGTCTCGCTGCTTGCCGGAACCACGGTCGGGCTGCTCGCGGCGCCCGCCGTGCTGCATCGGCAGGGCCACTGGTTGCTGGTGCCGGCGTTGCTCTGCCTCGCCTGGTTCATCTGGCCGCAGGGCGTCAACCGGCTGGCCCTCCTGGCGACCAGGGTGCTACGTAGCCCGGGACAGCCGGCCACTGTGTCCGCCGGCGGCTACCGGCGGTCGCTGGCTCTCTCGACGGCGTCCTGGCTCGTCTCCGGCCTGCACCTGTGGTTCTTGGCGCTGCTGTTCGGCGCGCCGGCGGCGCGGTCGTTGGCTGTCTGCGTCGGCGGCTTCGCGCTGGCGATGGTGCTGGGCAGCGTGGCGATCGTCGTGCCGGACGGTTGGGGCATCCGGGAACTGGTCCTGACCGTTCCGCTGGCCACCCTGCTGCCGGTGCCGACGGCGATCGCGATAGCCCTGGCCAGCCGTGCGGTGATCGTCGTCAGCGAGCTGGCCGGCGCCGGCGCCATGTACATCACCCACCGGGCGCGTCGCCGCGCCGCCGTACCGGACACGAGCCGACCTGACATGAGTCGATCTGAGGAGGAGGTGGAGGCGTGGACGCGCTGAGAACCAGGCGGGTCCTGGTGACCGGGAGCGCCGGAATGCTCGGCAGCCACCTGGTCCGTCGCCTGACGCGAGAAGGCCACGAGGTGCTGGGCCTGGACGTTCGTCCCGGGACGGAGGCGAACGGTCCGGTCCGGCAGGTCTCCGGCGATATCCGGGACACCGCGCTGCTGACCGGCCTGACGGCCAAAGTGGACGCCGTGGTCCACTGCGCCGGGGCGCTCCCCAGCTACCCCGCCGAACAGATTCGCGCGATCGTGGTGGAGGGCACTCGCAGCGTGCTGGAGGCGGCCCACCGAAGCGCCGTGCCGCGTGTCGTGCACATCTCGTCGACGGCGGTGTACGGGCTGCCGGACCTGGTTCCCACGCCCGAGGAGTATCCGTTCCGCCCGGTGGACGAGTACAGCGCCGCCAAGGGTAACGCCGAACGGATCTGCGAGGAGTACCGACAGCGCGGTCTGCCGCTGACCGTCCTGAGGCCGAAGACGTTCCTCGGTCCGGGCCGGCTCGGCCTGTTCGCCATGTTGTGCGAGTGGGCGGACGAAGGGCGCAACTTCCCGGTGCTGGGGCGGGGTGACGTCCGTATCCAGATGCTGGACATCGAGGATCTGCTGGACGCCGTCGAACTCGTCCTGGACGCGCCGCCGGAGATCGCCGACGGCACCTTCAACATCGCGGCGGAGCGGGTCTCGACGATGCGGGAGAACCTGCAGTGTGTGTTGGACGCGGCCGGGCACGGCAAGCGGGTGGTGTCGATCCCCGGCCGGCCCGCCGTGGCCGCGCTGCGGGCGATGGCGCGTCTGGGTGTCTCGCCGGTGTACGACCGGCTGCTGTACAAGCTGCTGGCCGACTCGTACGTCAGCATCGAACGCGCCCAGAAGATCCTCGGATTCCAGCCCCGCTTCTCCGGCCAGGACACCATTCTGCGCACCTATCGATGGTGGCGGGAGCAGAAGCGGGGAGTCCGCGTTCCGGCGGGCGGGCGTACCTCCGGCGAACCGTGGCGGCAGGGAGTTCTCGCCCTGGCCAAGGCCCTGTTCTGACGTCGTACCGTAGGAGAGGGACATGCAAGCCGAAACCACCGCGGTCGATTCCGCGCTCCCTGACCTCGCCACGAATGATCGTTCCGCCGGAACGACGGCCACGGCGCCGAGCGCGCGGCGCGCCCGGGACCTCGTCGTCGATCTGGGGACACTGCTGCGACCCGGGCAGTGGCCCAAGACGTTGCTCGTCGTCCCGCTTCCCCTCATCGGGGCGGCGGGGTGGACCCTCGCCGGGGTCGGGCGGGTCGTCGCCGCGGTCGTCGCGTTCCTGATCGCCTCCGGCCTGGTGTACGTCGTCAACGACATCACCGACCGGCACCGTGATCGTCAGCACCCCGGTAAGCGTGGGCGGCCGATCGCCAGTGGTCGGGTGCCCGTCGGCCTGGCGTGGGCATACGCGGTCGTGCTCGCGGCCGTGCTGGCCGCTCTGATCGCCGGCTGGCCGCTGGACCGGAGCTGGCCCGTCCTGCTGTACCTGGCGTTGAACCTGGCCTACAGTCGCGGACTCAAACACGTGCCGCTGCTCGACGTGTTCATCGTCAGTACCGGCTTCCTGCTGCGGCTGGCCGCCGGCTACGTCGCGCTCGGCGACCTGGTGTCACGCTGGCTGCTGGTCGCGGTCCTCGCGCTCTGCCTGATGTTGAGTCTCGGCAAACGTCGCAGCGAACTGCTGACGACCAGTGCTGCGCACCGGCCGGCGCTGGCGGGCTACTCCGTCTCGTTCGTCGACCAGTTGCTCCTGCTCAACGCGGCACTCACCTTCATGTCGTACGCGCTGTACCTGGCGGAGGCCCCGCAGGAGCACGGCGGCGTGCGGATCATGCTGCTGTCGCTGCCGATCGCGCTCTTCGCCCTGTGCCGCTACCTGCAGGCGGTGCTGATGCACCGGGGCGGCGCGGATCCCGTCCGGACCCTGTTCCGCGACCGGGCGTTGGTGGCCTGCTTCCTGCTCTGGGCCGTACTGATCGCCGCCGACCTGTGGCAGCTGCACCTCTCCGGCGGTCACCTGGTCGCCGGGCCCGCCTGGCCGGGGTGGTCGCGATGACGACGGAACGTACGGCGTCGCCGGCAACGCGTCGCCCCGACCCCGCCACGCCCGGGTCGACGCCCGTCGAGGCGGACCGTCGGATGCTGCTCGCGGCCGTCTGCCTGGCGCTGCTCGTCGGACTCTGCGCCGCCGGCATCAGGGCGGCGACCGGGAGCTTCTGGATCGACCTGGAGGTCTACCGCGACGCGGCGGTGGCCGTCCTGCACGGCCGGTCGCCGTACGAGTTCGTCAACCACAACGGACTGATGTACAACTACACGCCGTTCGCCGCCCTGCTGCTGAGTCCGCTCGGGCTCGCCGGCGTCACCGTCGACATCCTGTGGTGGACCGTCGCGTCGATGCTGGCCCTGGAGGCGAGCGTCTGGATCGTGCTGAGGTATCTCGGCACCGCGCCCCGGAATCTGGCCCGCCGCACGCTCGTGCTGACCGCGGTGTCCGTTCCGATGCTCCCGATCCTGCACAGCCTCGAACTTGGCCAGATCAACATCATGCTGATGCTGCTCGTACTCGTCGATCTGCTTCGCCGCCCCGGCGCCGGTGACGGTCGGTGGCAGGGCGTCGCGTTGGGCATCGCGGCCGGCATCAAGCTGACCCCGTTGATCTTCGTGCCCTATCTCCTGCTGACCGGTCGGGTACGGGCGGCGCTGACCGCGGTCGCCGCCTTCGCCGGCACCGTGGCGCTGGGATCGGCCGTCCTGCCCGGGCCGACGATCGCCTACTGGTTCCGCGGCGGAGTGACCGACAGCGGTCGGCTGAGTCCGCCGGACACGGAGATCTACAACCAGTCGCTGCGGGGCGCGCTGGTCCGGCTGTCCAGTTCCGGTGCCGAGGTGCCCGGCTGGGTGTGGCCGGCCCTGGCGGTGGTCGCCGGTGCCTGCGCGTTGGCGATCGCGGTGGTGGCCGGTCGCCGTGGCGATCACCTGGCCGGAGGGCTGGCCTGTGCGGTGGCCGCACTGCTCGTCTCGCCGATCTCATGGCACACCCACTGGGTCTGGTGCGTACCGGTCGTGATGCTGCTGGGACACCGGGCGTGGCGGACCGGCAGCCGGGGTGCGGCCGTCCTGACGGCGTTGGTGTGGCTGGTCTTCACCGGTTCCGGCGCATGGGTGGTGGTCGAGCTGGCCGGCGCCCTGCCGGGCCTGGACTTCCGCTCCTGGCACGTACTGGTCTGGAGCAACCTCTATCTGATCCTCGCGCCGCTGTTGCTCGTGCTGCTGGCGCGCCGGGACGCCGAACCCCGCGGTATCGCCCCGGCACCGCGGTCGCCGACCGGCCCGGAGACGGTCGCCGTCGGCAACCGATGAACACCCGTCCATCGAAGATCTCGTCAGAAGGGCACTGCCATGTCGGATCTGATCACCGTTGAGGACTGCGACACCCTACCGATGAGCGATGTGCAGGACCTGTACCGCAAGTACGTCAGCCGCAGCCAGGTCTCGCTGATCACCTCCTTCGGCTTCGGCCGGGTGCTGGCCGACCACGCGGAGGGCGTCTGGATCACCACCCGGGACGGCCGCCGGATCCTCGACTTCACCGGCGCGGTGGGCGTACTCAGTCACGGGCACAACCATCCACGCATTCTGGCGGCCCGCCGCCGCTTCGCCGAGAAGCACCGGATGGAGGTGCACAAGGCGTTCTTCTCGCCCTACGTGGCGGCGCTCAGCCACAACATCGCCCAGCTGCTGCCGGGTGACCTGAACATCTCCTACTTCCCCAATTCCGGCGCCGAGGCCAACGAGGGCGCCATCAAGATGGCGTACAAGTATCACGGCGGCGAACGCAACACGATCCTGCGCGCCGACATCAGCTTCCACGGCAAGACGCTGGGCGCCGGCAGCCTGACCGGCTCGACCGAGAACGCCTTCCGCTTCCCGGGCCTGCCCAACATCGTCACGTACCCGTACGGCGATGTGGAGGCGGTGCGCGCCGCGGTGCGGGCCGCCCGCACCGCGCGCGGTACCTGCGACGTGTACGCGATCATGGTGGAGCCGTTCAGCGCGTCCAGCATGCGCAGTTGGACGGCCCAGGCCCTGTACGAGCTGCAGGCCCTGTGCCGCGCGGAGGACATCGTCATGATCTTCGACGAGGTCTACACCGGTTGGGGCAAGACCGGCAGCCTCTTCTACTTCGATCGCCACCCGGGCCTGGTCCCCGACATCCTGACCTATTCGAAGTCGTTCGGCGGGGGTAAGGCATCCATCTCCGGGTACACGGCCCGCGAGCCGATCTTCCGGCGGGCGTACGACCGGCTGTCGGACGTGATCCTGCACAGCACCACGTACTACGGGTTCGGCGAGGAGACCGCGACGGCGATCGAGGCGGTCAATGTCGCCGTGGAGGACGACTTCCCGGCCCGGGCGCGGGCGATCGGCGACCTGCTCGGGCCCGGGCTGGACAAGATCCGGCAGCGCCACCAGTCGCTGGTGACCGAGGTCAAGGGCGCGGGGGCGCTCTGGGGTGTCTTCATCAACGGCGGGCCACGGATCCTGGACCTGGCGGCCAAGCTCGCGCCGGCCGGTTTCCAGAACGATCCGCAGTTCCGCACCAAGCTGATCACCCTGTCGGTGATCGCCGAGCTCTACCGGGAGCACCGGATCCTCACCTATTACAGTCCCAACGTGGAGAATCCGCTGGTGGTCTCTCCCATGCTCGTCACCGAACCGCACGAGGTGGAGTACTTCCTCGACGCGCTCGACCAGACGCTGGGCAAGGGCCTTCCCCAGCTGCTGACGCGCTTCGTGCGGGACAAGTTCTTCCAGCGGGCGGGTGCCTGATGCTGTCGCGGAATCCACTCGTCTCGGTCGTCGTGCCGAACTACAACTATTCGCGGTCGCTGCCGGCCTGTATCCGGGCCATCCAGGCACAGGACTACGAGCCTATCGAGATCATCGTGGTGGACGACTGCAGCACCGACGGGTCCGCGCAGATCGCCCGAGATCTCGGCGTACGGGTGTTGTCGACCGGCGTGAACGGCGGTGTCGCCGTCGCCCGCAACACCGGCGCGGCGGCGGCCCGCGGCGAGGTGCTGCTCTTCGTCGACTCGGACGTCGCGATACCGCCGCACACGGTGAGCCGGTCGGTGCGACTGCTCGCCGAGGACCCCACCGTGGGCGCGGCCTGCGGCATGTACGAGCCGGAGCCGTTGATGGGTGGCGGTCTGGTCCAGGAGTGTCGTGCGCTGCAGGCGTACCACTGGCGGATGAGCGCCGAGGGAACCGTCAGCTTCCTGTTCAGCGCCATCTGCGCGATGCGTACGGAGGTGTTCCGCGACGTCGGTCCGTTCAACCCTCGGCTGCGCCAGACCGAGGAGGTCGACTACGGATTCCGGCTCTCGCAGCGGTACCGGGTCGTGTTGACCGCCCAGATCAGGGGACGCCACGACGAGGACGACCGGCTGGGGCCGTTGCTGCGCAAGCTGTTCCATCGGGGCCGGCTACGCATCCCGTTGTACAGCCGGATGCGGCGCTTTCCCCGCGGTTTCGAGACGGCGTCCCGGGCCGGTTCCAGCGTCGCGGCTCTGGCGGCGGCGCTGTCCCTGCCGCTCGTGGCCGTCGTGGGACCGGCCGGCCTCGCACTGCCGGTTGCGCTGGTCGCGCTGTCGATCTACGGTGACCGGGACACCTACGCCTTCGTCCGCCGGCGCCGGGGCACGGCCTTCCTGCTTCCGTACACGGGCGTCTCGCTGTTGGTGAACATGGCGATCGCGGCGGGCGGCGCCGCCGGAGTGCTGCAGGCGCTGGTGTCGCCCGCGTTCCGAACCCTCTACGACGAGCAGCAGACGCGCCAGCCCGCACCGATCGGGGACCTGTCGTGACGGACGGGGCGACGGAGCTGCTGACGGCGGGGACCGCCCCGGTCGCCCGGGACCCGGTCCCCGCGTCGGGCCCGCGATGGTGCCTCGGCACCAGGCTGTTGGTCGCCGCCACGGCCCTGTGGTGCGCGTACGTCGGGTCGCACCTGTTGCTGAGCGGGCGCTGGTGGCTGTGGGTGCTACCCGCCGCGATACCTCCGCTGGCCTTCGTCGTGGTGCCGGCACTGCTCGCGGCGGCGACCGGTACGGCGGCCCTGATGTCACGCCCATTGCCGCGGCTCCCGCGGTATCTGGTGCTGTGTGCCACGCTGGCCGCGCTGGTGGCCGGCGCGCCACGGAGCGGCCTCAACCCGGCGGCGTTGGGGAGCCGGCCGGCCGTTCCACCGGGTGCGATCTCGGTCGTGTCCTGGAACACCCAGTACTGGGATCGGACCGACGATCCGGACCGGTTCTACGCCTACCTCACCGGCCTGCACGCCGACGTCTATCTCCTGCAGGAATACCTGGACTGGGATCCGGCGGACCGGGGCAACGAGGCACGCGAGGTCGACGACCTCGACCGGTTGCACCGGGAGTTCCCGGGCTACCAGGTCGTCAACCGCGGTGAGCTTGTCACGGTGTCGCGCTTCCCGATCGTGGGCAACCCCCGGGTCGGCCCGGACCGGGCGCCGGGTGCGGACGCGAGTTTCGCGGCGCTGTACGCCTCGGCGAAGGTACTCCGGACCGACCTGCGGATCGGGGACTCCGTGGTCAGCTTCTACAACACGCACATCCCGGTTCAGGTCTCGGTGGAGCCGCGATCCGACTTCGTGTCGGACACGCGGCAACGCGCCACGGCCCGGGCCGGGCAGTTCGCCGGGCTGGAACAGGACATCGCCGACAACCCCGGGCCGGTGTTCCTGGCCGGCGACTTCAACACCAGCCCGGCGATGGGCGACCTGCGGCCGCTACGGCGTTTGCTGACCGACGCCACGCCCGCCCTGCGTTCGGTCTACCCGGTCAGCTGGGAGCTGCACGGGCTGCCCCTCTGGCGCCTGGACTGGGTGTTCACGAACCAGGGCGTGCGCGTCGAACGGTACGAGTTCAGCGACTCGCAGGGCATGTCCGACCATCAGGCGCAGCGGATCTGGGTCTCGCTGTCCTGATGCCACCTGTGCCGGTCGGGTCCGTCAGCGTCCTCACCCGTTGGCGGGCCCGGCCGGTCACCGACGACGGCAGCACTCCGATCGACGCCCGGATCGAGGCCAGGTGGGTCCGCCGGCAGTTGCTCGCCGGTGGAGTGCGCGTCCGCGAGTGCGGTCAGGGCGTGCCGTTGTCCGACCTCGTCACCCAACTGTTGAAAGGCGGTCAACGCGTGGCCGGCGGGCACGATCGCTCGCATGCCGAGCCCGCTGTCCAGGTAGAGCTGCGCCATGGTGAGCAGGGTGCGGGCTCGCACGGGCAGCTGATCGCGGCTGCGGGCCAGCCGCAGCGCCTCGTGCCAGCCGGCCAGGGCGAGCCCCGGGCGTCCCTGGCGCATGTGGGCCTCGCCGAGTCCGTACCGAGCCAGTGACTCGACCGTGTCGTCCCGCCCGCGCAGCGCCCGCAGGGCCGCCGCGAACGCCTTCTCCGCCTCGGCGGCCTGCCCCGTGTCGAGATGCAGGCCGCCCCGCACGAGTTCCACCCGCGCCAGCTCCACGGGCTGGTCGAGGTTCTCCCACAGCATCGCCGCCCGTCTGAGCGAGACGTCGGCCGTCCCTGGATCGTGCAGTTGTGACACCGCCCGCGCGAGGCCGGACAGCGCGGTCGCCTCGGTGTACGCATCGCCCGCGCGATGGGACGCGGCGCAGGCGGACACGTACCGCCGTCGAGCCTCCTCCAGCCGGCCGGCCGACTCGTCGAGAAAGGCGAGCGCGAACTCTCCGATGCCGGCTGCCCGCTCCTCACCGAGCGCCGAGAAGGTCTCCCCGCCCTTGGCGATCCGCGGGCCGGCGGACCCGAGGTCCCGAGCGGCGATCTCGACCGCCGCGAGCGCGTAGAGCGTCCCGGCCTCGCCGGCGTGCTCACCGGCCGCCCGCGCGTCGTCCAGCGCCCGCAGGTGAACCAGACGCAGGTCGTCGAGATACTTCCGGGGCATGCTGCCGACGGGCGTCGGCGGGCACCACGACCACCGCGTCGCACCGGCTTCCGGCGCCGTGCAGCTGACCACCAGATGCAGGAGTTCCGCCGCGTCGTTCCATCGCGGCGCGGCGAGTCGGTCACCGATCCGGTGCAGCCACCGTCGTGCCGCCTCGTGGCGAGGTCCCGGGTCGTCGGCGGGCGCCAGGGTGGCGGCCGCGGCCCGGGCCACCGCGGCGTGCCGGACGGCCTCGCTCTCCTCCAGACGGCACCGTTCCCGCACGAAGAGCCGGACGAGACCGTGCATGCGGTACTGCGGGGAGGCGGCCTCTTCGGTCGTCACCGCGGTCAGCAGCTGACCGTCCACCAACGTCTCCAACTGCGGCAGGACCACGTCGACCGGCAGGTCGGCGACCGCGGCGGCGAGAGCGGCCGGGAACTCCTCGGACTCGATCAGCCCCAGCAGCCGCAACAACCGGCGTTCGGCCTCGCCGACGTGCTCGTAGCTACGGGTCAGGCTGGCGCGCACCGAGAGGTCGCCCGCGGTCAGCAGGTCCAGGCGCCGGTGGTCCTTCGCCAGCAGGTCGCGGATCCGGCGTAGACTCCACTGCGGACGCGCGGACAGGCGGGCGGCGGTCACCCGCAGGGCCAACGGCAGGCCGGCGCAGAGCCGGACGATGTCCTCCGCCATGTCCGGTTCGGCGACCACCCGCGCGTGGCCTACGGCGTGTCGCAGCAGGTCCAGGCCCTCGGTTCCGGTCAGCACGTCGAGTCCGAGGTGCAGCGCACCCTCGAGGCCGGCGAGCCGACCGCGGCTCGTGACCAGCACCGCGCAACTGGCCCGCCCGGGTAGCAACGGACGAACCTGCCACTCGCCGACCGCGTCGTCGAGCACGATCAGGACACGCGACTCGGCGAGCGTGCTGCGGTAGAGCGCGACCAGCCCCGGGACGTCGTCGGGAATCCGGGAATCCGGAACTCCGAGCGCGCGCAGGAAGTAGCCGAGGGCGCCCGCGGGAGTTATCGCGGTTCCGTCCCCGGCCCGCATACAGAGATGGAGCTGGCCGTCGGGAAAGGTCGGACGCAGCAGGTTGGCGGCGCGTACGGCCAGTGCCGACTTGCCGATGCCCGCCATTCCGGACAGGGAGACCACCGGTACCGCGGCGGCCTGGGCCCGCCTGGAGTCGATCCACTCGCGGATGCGACGCAGCACGTCGTCGCGGCCGGTGAAGTCGGCGATGTCGGCGGCCAGTTGCGCGGGTGGTGGCGTCGCCTGCCGCCGCGCCACGACGGGCTGATGCTCGTCGTCCAGCGTGCCGTCCAGGATGGACTGGTGTAGCGCCCGCAGCCGCGGACCCGGGTCCAGGCCCAGCTCCTCGATCGAGATGCGTCGGCCCTCGTGGAAATAGCCGAGCGCCTCCGCCTGGCGACCGCTGCGGTACAGCGCGGTCATCAGCTGGGCCCGGAACGATTCCCGGAGCGGGTGCTCCGCGACCAGGCGGGTGAGTTCGGCAGTCCACTGGCCGTGCCGGTCAAGCGCGAGGTTCGCCTCGACGCATTCCTCGATCGCGGTGAGCCGCCGTTCCTGAAGGCGGGCGACCTCCACGCGCAGCGCCGCGACGTCGGCGATCGCGCCGAAGGCGGGACCGCGCCACATCGCCAGGGCCTCCTGGTAGACGCTCGCCGCGGCCCGCATGTCATTCGCCGCGACGGCCTGCCGGGCTTCCGCGATCAGCCGCTCGAACTCGTCCTCGTCGACCTCGCCCGATGCCACCCGCAGCAGGTAACCGTCGTCACGACGCTGGATCCGGTCTCGGCCGCCCAGCGCCCGGCGCAGGTGATAGACGTACACCTGCAGGTTGTCCCGGGCGGTGCGCGGCGGCCGGCCGTCCCAGACGACATCGATGAGCCGGTCGATGGATACCGCTTCACCCCGGTGGCACAGGAGCACGGCGAGGACCACGCTCTGCTTGCGTGGACCGGGCGACACCCAGTGGCCACCGCTTCTGATCTGCAACGAGCCGAGGATCTGATATCTCATCGTCCTTGTCCCCCCGTACCAGAGATTCGCCGGCCGGGTCCGTTTATGCGAAGCGCATCGGTTACCACGCGGCCGTTACATCGACCTTTCGCTTCGATCCGGTGTGCATGGACTGCGACATCCCGTCAACCGGTGCAACCCCTTTTTTGAAGGCTTGACCAGGAGCTTTCCGCCGCAACCTTGACGAGAGTAACGAATTGGCATCCAGCGTTCCACCTATTGATAACAGTCATAGCTGGACTTGTCCAGCGGGGCAGGCCAACCGCCCGGATGGTGGTCACGGGTTGGAGGTGCAGGCGTGATTCCGATATGACGCACATTGACGTGCGGAAAGTCAATAGAATGTCCATGCGACGATCGCCACTTGGACAGTCGAAGCGCTAGGTGGGCTGGCTTAATAAGATCAAGCCGGTCTATTCCTAATAGGCGGGACGCCGTCGGGAGGAGCGTCATGCGGGGCAGCCGGGATCGTCGGGACACGCTTGCCGTCGACGGCGGGACGCCGGTGCGGTCGGGACGGCCCTGGCCGGACTGGCCGCAGGTGGCGGCCGGGGCCGAGGAGGAGCTTCGATCGGTGTTGTACAGCGGCCGCTGGGCGATCAGCAGCCCGCACCGGCGGGAGCTGGCCGAGCAACGATTCGCGCGCCGGTTCGCCGGCTACGTCGGCACCCGGCACTGTGTGCCGACCGATCACGGCTCCAGCGCGTTGCTCATCGCTCTGGAGTCGCTCGGCCTCGAATACGGAGGCATCGTCCTCGTACCGGCCTTGACCTGGACCGCGTCCGCGACGGCGGTGTTCCGGGCCGGCCTGGTGCCGCTGCTGGTCGACGCGGATCCGGCCACCGGCACCATGGACGCCGAGGCGCTCGACTTCTCGTCCACGCCGGCGGCGGTGCTGGTGGTGCACTGGGCCTGCCGCATGGCGGACGTGCCGACGATCAGCCGGGCCGCGTCGTCGCACGGCGCGGTGGTCATCGAGGACGCCGCACAGGCACACGGTGCGAGGTGGCAGGGTCGTGCGGCCGGATCGCTCGCCCTGCTCGGGTGCTTCAGCATGCAGCACTCGAAGGTGCTCACCTGCGGCGAGGGTGGGGCCGTCGTCACGAACGACGACGCGCTGGCGCCGCGGCTGGAGGAACTGCGCGCCGACTCCCGCCGCTATCACGGTGCCGCTCGCGACGGCGAGCTGGACCTGGCGGAGACCGCCACGGTCATGGGCGCCAATCACTGCCTGGACGAGTTCGGCGCGGCGCTGCTCTGTGCCCAGCTCGACCTCCTTGAGGCGCAGCACGACGTGCGCAATCGCAACTACCAGGTGCTGTCCCGGCTGTTGGCGGACGTGCCCGGGGTCCGGCTGCTGCGACCGGCGCCGGAACAGGACCGGCTGTCGCTCTACGAGGTCCCGATCGTCTTCGACCCGTTGCCGCGTGAAACCGGCAACGCGTGGGTCGCCGACGCGCTGAGCGCCGAGCTCGGCCTGCGGGTCTATACCCCGCGTACGCCGTTGCACCGCAGCGCATTGCTGCGGCCGTGGACCAGGCCGGCACTGGCCGCGCTCAGCGACCGCTTCGTCGCCCTGCACCGCGACCGCGCCTTTCCGGGTGCCGAGTACCTCGCGGCACACTCGGTGTTGTTCCACCACAGTGCTTTCCTCGGCACCGAGCAGGACATGGCCGACATCACGGCGGCCGTGGGGAAGGTGGCCGGGGTCATCGCCGCGGGGCGTTCCCCGCGCGGCTAACCGGGCGCGCAGACCCGGCGGAGTTCGTCGATGTACTGCAGGCCGGCCAGTGCGGCCTCCACCGGCACCCCGAAGTCGATCAGGCAGGCGATCTCGTCGACCCCCGCCGCACGGGCCCGCTCCACCACGACGCGGGCGTCGGCAACCGTGCCGAAGAGCCCGTCCCGGTGGAAGTACCGGTCCGCGGCCCGGACCACGACGACCGGCACGAAGGTGTCATCCGACGGCGCCGGGCCGTCACCCACGGGCAACCCGGCGGCGCGCAGGTTCAGGTCCAGGGCCGTCATCAGGTAGCGGTGCAGCGGAGCGGACGCCGTCTCCAACGTCGCGGTACGCCGCTCGCCGAGGTACGTGTGCAGCATGAGCACGACGTGCCCGGAACCGTCATGGCCGGACTCGGCGTAGGCCTGCCGGTACGCGCGGACCCGTTCGGGAAGATCGTCCAATCCGTAGGTCAGCAGGTTGGTCAGCACGCCCACCCCCGCCCGGCCGGCGGCCGCGAAGGTCGTCACGCTGCCGCCGCTGGTCAGCCAGATCCGCGGTTCCCGCTGTACCGGACGGGGGTAGATCCCGCCCGGAGGACCCGCGTCGCACGGCTCGCCGCGCCACAGCGCGCGCAGCGTCTCGATGGCCTCGACGGTGAGTTCCCGGCGCCGTTCGTAGGCTTCCGGAGCGAACAGGAAGTCCTGCGGATTCCAACCGGAGGCCAGGGAGATGCCGGACCGGCCGCCGGACAGGTTGTCCACCATCGCCCACTCCTCGGCGATGCGCACCGGATGGTGCAGCGGTGCCACGACACTGCCGGCGCGTACCCCGATCCGGGTGGTCACCGCGGCGACCGCGGCCGCGGTCACCGCCGGGTTCGGGAACAGACCCCCGAAGCGGTGGAAATGCCGTTCCGGGGTCCAGACGGCGGCGAAGCCGCGGTCGTCGGCGAAGCGCGCTCCCTCGAGCAGCAGCCGGTAGCGATCCTCCTTCGCGTCCGCGTCGTCGGCGAAGTAGAACAGGCTGAAGTCCATCGCTCTCCTAGCGGGTGTCGGCGGTCAGGGCAGCCGCCGGAGCCGGAGCCGGGTCCGACTCCCGCCTCCGGTCGGCCCGGGCCAGCGCCGGATCGACGACCGCCAGCACCAGCGACGCGACCACGAGCAGGCCCCCCACCAACGCCGTGGCACGCAGCCCGCTGAGGCCGAGCGCAAGGCCGCCGACCGCTGAGCCGCCCGCGATACCGAGATTGAAGGCGGCGGAATTGCCGGCGGAGGCCAGGTCGGAGTTGCCGGGCGCCACCTCCAACACCCGGCTGGTCAACGCCGGGCTCATCGCTCCGAGCGCGAAGCCGGACACCGCCAGCATGGCGATCGTGGCGGCCGGCGACGGCCCGAACGCCCACAGGCCCAGCAGGGACACCAGGGTCAGGGCGACAGAACCGATCATGACGAGGTGCGGCCGTCGATCGACGAGCATTCCGCCCAGGATCACCCCGACCAGGTCCACCACGCCGCGCAGCAGCAGCACGAGGCTCACCCCGGCGGCGGGAATCCCGGCGACGTCGGTGATGAACGGAGTCGTGTACGTGAAGCAGGCGAACATGCCCGCGATCACGAGGATGGTCAGCGCGACCAGCAGCAAATAGCGCCGCGTGCTCGGTGCGGTGCCGGAGGCCGCGTGTCCCTGCCCGACCGGGGAGGTCGGCATCAGCGTGGCCACCAGCACGAAGGCCAGTAACCCCACCGCGGCGAGCCCGAAGAAGGCCGCCCGCCAGCCGGCCTGCTGTCCCAGCCAGGTGCCGGCGGGGACGCCGAGCATCGGGGCGAGGGCCGAGCCGGAGAACACGGTGGCCGCGGCGCGTCCCCGGACCTCGACCGAGAACAGGCTCGCCGCGGCCGGACCGACGATCGCCCAGAAGACGGACTGGCTCAGGGCCACCGCCACCCGAGCCGCCAGCAGGACGGTGAAGCTGGCCGCCGCCGCCGAGGCGAGGGTGGCGACGACGAACACCCCGAGCAGTACGGACAGCAGCAGCCGGCGCGGAACCCGCCCGGTGGCGTAGGCGAGCGGTACCGACATGATCGCCACGGTCAGGCCGTACCCGGTCACCAGGAGACCCGCGTTCGGCAGGGAAACCTGGAACTCCCCGGCGATCAGCGGCAACAGGCCGACGGGCAGGGTCTCCATCGCGACGAAGCAGAACGCGCCGACGGCCATGGCGAGCAGCGCGCCCACCGCCCGGGCCGGTGACCGACCAGGCGCGTTCGACGTGTCCGTCATGCCGGAGCCGTCGCGCCGGACGTACCCACCGGGCGCCGTTCGGCGCTCAGCCGGATGTCCGTCAGCCTCCGGTCGGGCTCCTCGAACAACGCGGTCAGCACGGCCACGTAGTCGCGGGTCCAGTCGGTCACCTGCCGCCGGTCGAAGAAGGCCGGACCGTAGGCCACGGTGATTCCCGTCCCGCCGGTGTCGGCGAGCACCCACGGGGTCACCCTCTTGCGGGTCATCGCGAGCCATCCGGGTTGGTCCGGCCGCAACGGTACGGGGACCGCCTCCGCGGACGGCGCGTCGGCGGGTGGCCCGACCGGCGCCGGGGACACCGTCAGGCCGGCGAAGACCGGTGGGCGGGGCGGTAGGTCGGACTGGAACCACACGTCGTACAGGTTCATCTGCGGCCAGGGGCGCTGCCGGGAGAAGTCGTCATTGGCGGCCGAGGCGACCAGTTTGTACGGTGCCGCGTGGCGGATGGCCAGTGCCGACTCGCCATGAACGAGACGAACGACGTCGGCCAGTGTCGCATCGGCCGGTACCGTCGTGGCGACGTAGGTGTTGGTGGTGAACTGACCGACGACCTCGGCGGTGCGCGGCCCCCGGCCCGACGTCGTGGTGCCGATGACGGTCCGCGGCCGGCCGGTTGACGCCGCGAGGAGGGCCCGGTAGGCGCCCAGCATGACGAGGAAGGGTGTGGTCCGGTGCGCCGCGGCGGCGTGCCGCAGGCCGGCGGTGACCCGGTCCGGAAAGTCGACCCGGACCCGAAGCTCGATGCCGGTGTCCACGCTGGCCGAGCGGTCCACGGACGGAAAGACCTCCTCGCGGGGCAGCGGCCGTAACCGGTCACGCCAGTACTCCGCGGCCGCCCGGGCCCGTTCGCCGTCGAGGCGGCCGGTGTCCATCGTCGTCGAGTAGCCGGAGACCGGTGCCGGTGGTGCGACGGCGCCGCCGCGGCAGCCGTACGCCACCCCGAGGTCACGCAGCACCAACTGCGCCGACCGGCCGTCGGCGATGAGATGGCACAGCGTCACGGCCAGCACGTGGTGCGAGTCGCCGAGCCGGATGAGCCGCACCTGCCACAGCGGGGCCGTGTACACGTCGAAGGGACGGTCCTCGGCCCCGCGCAGCAGTTCGTCGAGGCGTACGGTCCGCAGCTCGGCCGGCAGGCCGGAGAGGTCCGTGACGGACAGGGGAACGGGAACGTCGTCCAGGAAGCGGATCGACGGGTCGTCGCCGCCGGAGACGAAGACCAGGCGGAGCGCGTCGTGACGAGCGATGAGGTCCGCCATGGCCGCTCGCAGGCGCGGCACGTCGAGGGGGCCGCGCAGACTGACCGCCTCGGCCGCGTTGATGCCCAGCGCGCCCGGCCGGTCGGGAAACAGTGACCGGGCGAATTCCCACAGCATCTCCTGGCCGGGAGCCAACGGTCGGACGGGAGAAGCGGATGACGTCACGAACTGAACCCCCGTGGCGAGAAGACGAAACCGCACCCACGCTCTGCATCGATTAGCATCGAATAGTACGGCAACGGGACGCGGCTGGCTAGGAATGACGGGAGACTGAGGTGACCGGCGGGGCATTCTCCAGCGACGATCTGCTGTCCACTATCGACGGACAGTTTTCGCGCGTACCGGACCGGCCGGCGCTCGTCGGGCCGCAGGGCACGCTGACGTACCGGGAGCTGGACCGGGAGTCGGCGGCCGTCGCCGAGCGGCTGCGCGCCGCGGGGCTGCGGGCCGGAGACGGCGTCGTGCTTCACTCGCGGCTGTCGCCGTGGGCCGTGGTGGCGATGCTCGGCACCCTCCGCGCGGGCGGCCGGTACGTGCCCGTGGACAGCGGCTTCCCGGCCGACCGTCAGCGACTCATGACCGAACTCTCGGGCGCGCGGCTGGCCCTGCGGGAGCCGGACCCGGTTCCCCTGTCCATCGGCGAGGGCGAGACGCCGACCGGGTCGGGGATGGCGTACACCTGCTTCACCAGCGGGTCGACCGGGACTCCCGGGCGCGTCGACGTACCGCTGTCGTGCCTGGCCTTCTCCACCTTCACCCGGCTGGGTTACTACCGTGAGCCGGTGTCCGGGTTCCTGCTCTGCTCGTCGATCTCCTTCGACAGCTCCGTGGCGGGCATCTACTGGACCCTGGTGAGCGGAGGCACGCTGATCGTGCCCAGCGACCGGCCGGCGGACCTGGTCGCCGTCGCCAGATCGGCGGCGTACCACCGGGCCAGCCACCTGCTGATGATTCCCTCGCTGTACCAGCTGCTCGTCTCCGGCGGCCTGTCCGACCTGCTGGCCAGCCTGCGCGTCGTCGTCGTGGCCGGGGAGCCGTGCCCGCCGCGGCTGGTCGCGGCCCATTTCGACAAGCTTCCCGGGACCGAACTGCACAACGAGTACGGGCCGACGGAATGCACGGTGTGGAGCACCGTCCACCGGTGTGTCCCGACGGACGCCGCGGGCGATTCGGTGCCGATCGGCCGGCCCCTCGCGAACACCTCGGTTCAGGTACGCGACGACGCCGGACGACCGGTGGAGCCCGGCGCGGTGGGTGAGATGTGGATCGAGGGACCGCACGTCGCCGCGCCCAACCACGGCACCGCATACCGCACCGGCGACCGCGCCCGGGTACGGGCCGACGGGGCGCTGGAGTTCCGGGGCCGGGCCGACGGCCAGTTGAAGCTCGGTGGCGCACGCGTCGAGCTCGGCGAGATCGAGCACGTGTTGGCCCGGCACGAGCACGTCGGCGCGGCGGCGGTCGGTGTGGCGGGGCGGCACGGTCAGCGGCCGCAGCTGGCCGCCTACGTCGTCGCCCACGGGGAGGTGGATCCCGACCCCGAGGCTCTGCGCCGACACGCCCGGCGCTACCTGCCGCTGGCTGCCGTGCCGTCCGTCGTCGTGGTCGTCGAGCGGTTACCGTGCCTGCCGAACGGCAAGCTGGATCGCCGGCGCATCGACGAACTCACCGCGGCGTTACCGTCACGGGGAACCGCTTGAAACCCGCCAGCCACGTCGATCGCACGTGCGTCGGCGCCCCGGACGGCTCGATCGCCGCGTAGCGGGCGAACATCTCCGCGAACAGGATCCGGAGCGCGAGCCGGGCGAAGTGGTTGCCGAAACAGTAGTGTCGGCCGGCGCCGAACGCCAGGTGTCTGTTGGGTGAGCGCCACGGGTCGAACTCGTCCGGGGACTCGAAGGCGGCGACGTCGCGGTTGGCCGAGCCCAGCCAGACGACCACCGCATCGCCCGGTTCGACGAGCACCCCACCGACGCGGACGGCGCGGGTCGCGACGCGCATGAAGTGCTGAGCCGGAGTGGCCCACCGCAGGGCCTCCTCGACCAGGGTCTCCAGCGCGTCCGGCCGGTCCGCTAGCCGACCGTAGAGGTCCGCCCGGGCCAGTTCCCGCATGGCGGCCGCCGGGACGTGCGGGATCGCCGCCGCGGCGCCCAGCACGATGCTGTACGCGTTGGCCACGATCGCACCGGGCCGCAGCGGACCGTCGTCGGTGCGCAGGCCCGACATGATGCCGATGAGGTCGTCGCGTGGCTGGCGAAGACGGCGCACGACCAGGTCGGTCAGGTAACCGAAGAGCTCGCGGTGCGCCCGTTCGAGGGTGGCTTCGGGTCCGGCGGGCAGCATGTAGTCGGGATCCTCCTCGGCGACCGACATCATGGCCAGCCGCAGCAGCGCGGGCCAGTCGGCGGGTGGGATGCCGAGCAGGGGCCCCAGCGCCACCATCGGCAGCGGTGCGAAGGCCTCGATCAGGTCGAACGTTCCGCCGCCCAGGCCGACGTCGAGCATGGCCCGGATCTCGCCGCGCATGTCCGCCAGGTGACGGGCCGCCCCGGCGGCGCTGACCCGGTGCTGCATCGGTGCGCGCAGTTGCGTGTGCCGGGGCGGGTCGGAGGAGGCGAACTGCTGGCCGCGGGCCGGTTCGGCGCGGCCGAGGAGGTTGAGGAAAACGCCGCTGGTGGAGCTGAACGTGTCGTGGTCGAGCATCACCTGCTGGGCGTCGGCGTACCGGGTGATCGCCCAGAAGCTGCCCCGGCCCGGCACCGGTTGCCGGTGGACCGGGTCGCGTTCGCGGAGGGCGCGCCACACCGCATGCGGCTCACCCTGCTCGTAGAGCCGCGGATCGGCGAGATCCACGGTCGACAGGTCATCGGGCACCGCGGCGGCGGCATACGACAGCCGCACGGTCAGTCCGGTTGCGCGAGACGTTCCGGCCGCAGGATCGCGTCGGCCAGTTCGGCAACGGTCGGGCGCATGAAGAGCACCCAGGAGCTGACCTCCACCCGAAGTTTCACGTACAGGTCCATGAGCAGGTCCGCGGCGGTCAGCGAGTCGCCGCCCAGCTCGAAGAAGTTGTCGTCGCGGGTCACCGGGACGTTGCCGAGTTTGGCGCTCCACAGCGCGATCAGCTCGGCTTCCAGTTCCGTGCGGCTCTCAGGCAGGACCGACAAGATGCCTCCTCGGGCTTGTGACGTCGCTGACGCTGCGGGCGAAGGACCGGACCAGGTCGGCGACCCATCCCGCGTCCACCAGTCCCGAGCGGTAACGGATCGTGCCGACGTAGTCGTCCACACCGTCGGCCTGCAACCAGCAGAGCAACGCGCTCAGCGGCAGCACGGTGGCCCCGTACCGGGGGCCGATCGGCAGCCGGTCGAGCGGCATCGACGCCGGGTACGGGACAGGTGGCGGAAACTGCACCAGCTCGAACCCGGCGGCCGGGACGCCGTCGGGTCGGCACAGCGCGCCGATCTCCGGCACGTGCGGCAGCACGCGGGCCAACGTTTGTTCACAGGCGAGCGCCCGGACGAACGCGTCGTGCACCCGCGAGAGTGCCTCGGGCGCCGCCAGTCCGCCGATCCGGACGCGAATCGCGACGAGGTTCATGAACGGGCCCACCGATTCCCAGTCGGGCCGTTCGCGTCCGCTGGTGAACAACGGGACGGCGACCTCGTCCACGCCGGCGGTGGCCGACAACGCCATCGCGTAGGCCGTCAGCAGGCAGACGAAGGGCGTCGTGCGCGCCGTCCTGGCCGCGGCCGCCAGCGCCGTACGGTCCACCGGCAGGACGAATCGACTCTCGGCGTCCATCGGGCCGGGAGCGGCGACCGGTGGCACCAGCGGCGGCAGCTCGCGCAGCAGGTCCCGCCAATGGCGTACGGCGAGTTCGACGCGGGTGGCCGGCCGGTGGTAGGCATCACCTGCCGCGGCCGCGAAGGGATGCACCTCCAGCCGTACCGGCCGGTCGTGGGTCAGCCCGTCCACGATCGCCGCGAGATCGCGTACCAGCAGTTCCATGGACCAGTGGTCGGCGCACGCGTGGTTCGCCACCAGGACAAGCGTGCACCCCGCCGGGTGCCGCCCGAGCACGGCCCGCAGCGGCGCGTCCGGTGCCCGCGCCACCCCGGCGAGGAGTTCGGGCTCGAGATCCCGGCCTGCCGGTGCCGACACGTCCAGGACGTGCAGCGGCACCTCGCCCGGGGGACCGGGCCGGTGCCGGAAACCGTCCGACGTGGGCAGCAGAACCGTCCGTAGGATCTCGTGGTGTTCGACCAGTTCTCGCAACGCCCGGCGCAGGATCGTCGGTTCGGTCGGGGCGGACGACCGGTACGCCCCGAGCCCGACGAAGCCCGGGCCCGTCACGTGGTTCGGATCCGATGCCTCGATCCACCCGAGAACGTCGGCGGGCATTGATGGATAGGTGGCTGGAAAGCCGCCACCGGGCGTCTCATGCACAGGCTCCCCCGCAGCGCGATTGCATCGACCGACAGCAATCATTGCCGACGGCAAAATGCCCGTCAAGGTCGATGTGGACCATGGCGCCCTTGACGCGACGGCGACCCGCGAGACACGATGCTCGTCGATGCGCTGCCCCGTCGGTGACCGACGGGGCAGGGTCGATTCCGACGGCACGGGGGGAACGTGTTGACGTCCGCTCACGGCATTTCCGTGGTGACGCCGGTCCGGGGACGGGTGCCCGAACTGCGTGCGATGCTGGCGAGCGTGCGGGTGGCCGCGGCCCGGTGCCCGGTGCCGGTCGAGGTCATCGTCGTGGACGATTCCGAACCACACCAGGCCCGGCAACATCGTGACTCGTGCCGACGGTACGGCGCGCGCTACCTGCGCGGCCCTCGGAACGTCGGCGCCAAGCGCAACATCGGGGTCCGGGACAGCAGGTACGACGTGGTCGTCTTCCTCGACTCCGACTGTCGGGCGACGGCCGACCTGCTCGGTCGTTACGCCGCCGGGATCGACCGGGCGGACGCCGACGTGGCCGCGATCGCCGGGCCGACGTTCCCCGAGCCCGGCACCGGACCGGTTTTCCGGCTCATGCGCGGCTCCGCCCTGCTCAACGACGATCTGGAGCGGCCGGCCCGACTGCACCGGGTCCCCTGGGCGACGACCTGCAACCTGGCGGTACGCCGAAGCGCCTTCGAAGAGGTCGGCGGGTTCCGCACCGATACGCTCGATCTGGTCGGCGGCGAGGACGTCGACTTCGGCCTGCGGCTCACCGGCCGGGGATTCGTCATCGCCTGCGATCCGCAGGCCGTCGTCACCCACGCCAGCGGGAGCACGGGCTCCCTGCCGACGGTGCTGCGCCGGCTCTGGACGTACGGACGCTCCGAGCAGTGGCTCGTCACGCGCCATCCGCTGGGGCGGCGGACCCGGCTGAACCCGGTCACGGCGACCGTGGTGGCCTCGCTGGTCGCGCTGCTCGGCGCCCACTCGTCGCGGCGGGCGCTGTGGCTGGGGCCCGCGACCGCCGCCGCGCTGCTCGTGCGCGACGCGCACCGCCGCGGCGGCCTCACGCCACCGCTGGTGGCGAGGACTCTCGTGGAATGGGCCTTCGACGCCGGCGCGGTCTCCGGCGCCGTCCGCCTCCGCCGGCCGGACCTGCTGCTGGCCGGCTTCGCCCCGGCCGACATCGTGCCCGACAACCCGAGACGGGCCCACGTCGGATGACGCGCCGATGAGACGACTCTCGGCCGCGCCCCTGCGGCAGAGAACGATCCGGTTCGCCGACACCGATGTTCCCTACCGGTACGGCATCGACTGTGCCGAGGCGGTGGCCGCGGAGATGCTGCGGGCGTGCCCCGACGCCGAATCGGCGATCTGCGTCGTCGACCGCCGGGTGACGGACCATTTCACGCCGGTACGCGACCGGCTGTCGACCCGGATCCGCGTCGAACCGTTCGTCCTCGATTCGTCCGAGGACCGCAAGACGCTGGCAGTCGTCCAGTCGGTGCTCGACTTCGCCGTCGCCCGTGGCGCCGACCGGCGAACTCCCGTCGTCGCGATGGGCGGTGGTCTGGTCGGCAACGTGGCCGGGCTCGCCTCCGCCCTGCTCTTCCGCGGTACCCGGCTGATCCACCTGCCGACCACCCCGGTCGCCGCGTTCGACTCCGTGCTGTCGCTCAAGCAGGCGGTGAACCTCGCCGGTGGCAAGAACCTGTGCGGCGCCTTCCACACTCCCACGCTGATAGCCGTCGACCTTCGGTGGCTGACCACCATCCCCCGGCACGAACTGGCTACCGGCCTGGCCGAGATGGCCAAGAACGTGCTGACGGTGTCGCCGCACGCGGAAGCCGCGTTCCTGGCGGCCATGCGGATCCTGCCCGAGGACCCGACGGCTGCCTTCGAGGGCCTGTGCGCCATCGGCATCAACGCCAAGCTGCCCTTTCTGGCGCAAGATCCGCGAGAGCGCGGCACGGCGCTGGTCTTCGAGTACGGACACACCGCGGGCCACGCCGTCGAGTTCCTCTCCGGGGGACGCCTCAGCCATGGCGAGGCGGTGGCCTGGGGCATGCTCGTGGCCGCCCGGATCAGCCGCGACCTCGGTTACTGCGGCGACCGGGAACGCGAACGACACCGGCGGCTGCTGGCGGGGCTCATGCTCTCGGCCGAGCGTGCGCGTGCCGTGCTGCCGTCCGACGAGTCGCTCCGCCGGACCCTGCTGAACGACAACAAGCGTGGCTACCTGCGGTGCGGGCCGGAGGAGTTGCCGATGGTCCTGTTACGCGAGGGTGGCGGTGCTGTGCAGGGACCGGACGGTCGGCCCCTGGTGCCCGTCCCGGTCGACGACGTGGTGCGCGCGCTCCGGGCCGAGCTGGCGTCCGCCGCCTGACCCGGTCCCCGGGTACGCCGCCGCCGGCGGGTTCGTTTCCGGGTTCCGGTCAACGGGCGGCACGCCGGTTGGTATGCCTGAGAGGTGTCCGCACGGGGGAACGACCAGCCGGGTGGTGCCGGGCCGGTGGAGGACGCCCTGGGGGCCCCGGAAATCCGCGCCGGGCGCCGGCCGCCGGCCCGGGCGGCCGGCATGGTGCTGCTCGTGGCCGCGCTCGGCGTGGTGTACGGCGACATCGGCACCAGCCCGCTGTACGCCCTGAAGACCGTCTTCACCCTCGACCGCGGCCTCACCCCCGCCGTCCCCGACGTGTACGGCGTGATCTCCCTCGTCTTCTGGTCGATCACCCTGATCGTCTCGATCAAGTACGTCCTCTTCATCCTGCGCGCCGACAACGACGGCGAGGGCAGCATGATGGCCCTGGCGGCCCTGGCCCGGCGGGCACTGGGGGACGCCGCCGGCCGCCGGGCCGGCACCGTACTGACGCTCGGGGCGCTGGGCGCGGCCCTCTTCTACGGCGACAGCGTGATCACCCCGGCCATCTCGGTGCTGTCCGCGGTGGAGGGGCTGGAGGTCAGCTATCCCGAACTGGCCGTGGTCGTGCTGCCGATCGCCGTGATCATCCTGATCCTGCTCTTCGCCGGCCAGCGCTGGGGCACCGGGCGGGTCGGCAGGGTCTTCGGGCCGATCATGCTGTTCTGGTTCGGCTGCCTGGGCGCGGCCGGGGCCGCCGAGGTGATCCGGCATCCCGACGTCCTGGCCGGGCTGTCGCCGACGTACGCGGTGCTGTTCGTGGTGCACCACCCGATGGTCGCGTTCGTCGCGATGGGCGCCGTGGTGCTGGCGATCACCGGCGCCGAGGCGCTCTACGCCGACATGGGGCACTTCGGTCGTACGCCGATCCGCCGGGCCTGGTTCGCGATCGTGTTCCCCGCGCTGACCCTGAACTACCTCGGCCAGGGCGCCCTGATCGTCCGGATGCCGGACGGCCGGGCCAACCCGTTCTTCCTGCTGCTCCCGGGCTGGGCGCGGCTGCCGATGGTCGTGCTGGCCACGGTGGCCACGGTGATCGCGTCCCAGGCGGTGATCTCCGGGGCGTTCTCGGTGTCCCGGGAGGCCATGCGGCTGGGCTTCCTGCCGCACCTGCGGGTCCGGCAGACCTCTAGCAAGGAGTACGGGCAGATCTACGTACCCGGGGTGAACTGGAGCCTGTTCGCCGCGATCCTGCTGGTGGTGTTCGCGTTCCGCTCGTCCACGAAACTCGCCGCCGCGTACGGCGTCGCGGTGACCGGCACGTTCCTGATCACCACGACCCTGTTCCTGGTCGTGGCGCGGGCGCTGTGGGGCTGGTCGGTCCGCCGGGCCGCGCTGTTCGGGTCCGTCATCGGTAGCGTCGAGCTGGTCTTCTTTGTCGCGAACCTGGCCAAGGTCAGCCACGGCGGCTGGTTGACGCTGTTCATCGCGGCCGTCGTCTTCACCAGCCTGATGACCTGGCGGCGGGGAGCCGAGCTGGTCACCCCGCGGCGGACCGAGCTGGAGGGCCCGCTGGCCGATTTCATCGACCGGCTGCACGCCGAGAACGTCCCCCGGGTGCCGGGGACGGCGGTGTTCCCGCACGCGAACCGGGACACCACGCCGTTGGCCCTGCGCGCGAACGTCGCGCACAACCACGTCCGGCACGAGCAGATCGTGATCATCACCAGCCGGACCGCGAACGTGCCGCACATCGACTGGGAACGGCGGCTCACCGTCGACCACCTCGGCGACCCGGCGGACGGCATCATCCACGTCACCGCCGTCTTCGGCTTCCAGGACGCCACCGACTTCCCCGAGGTCGTCCGCCGGATCGCGGCCCACCCGCTGGGTGAGGGGATAACCCCGGAGCAGGTCTCCTACTTCGTCTCCCGGATCACGCTGCGCCGTGCCGACCGGCCGGGCCTGGCCGCCTGGCGCAAGCGGCTGTTCATCGGCCTGGCCCACAACGCCGCCAGTCAGGCCGAGTTCCTCCGCCTGCCCGAGGCGAACACCATCGTGCTGAGCGCCGAGATCCCGGTCTGAGTCCGGCCGGTCAGACGTCGTCCGGTACGACGTTGTAGCGGTCCAGTGTGGCCTTGCTGGTCGAGGCCTCCTGGAACACCAGCTCCCACGGGCCGGTGTTGACCGTCAGGTCCTTGCCGAAGCCGACCCACTTGCCGGCCATCCGCCGGCCGGTCGGCTCGACCAGCAACTGGATCGCGCCGTGGTAGCGGGCCCCTCGGTAGTAGCCGGCCGGGTCGGTCTGCTCCACCCAGGTGCCGGTGATGACGCTGCCGTCCACGGTCACGTCCAGGGACAGCGCCGACGGCGCCGAGCCGGGCAGGCTGCGGGCGGTCAGCCGGTCGCCGTGCTGGATGACCACCACGAAATGCTGACCGGCGTACGACTGGTTCCGGCCACTGGAGTGGTACTGGTAACGGCTGCGCCACACGCCCCCGTACGACCCGTGTGCCCCGGCCGGTCGGGGCGTCGTGGTCGGGGCGACCAGTTCGGACAGGTCGGACAGGCTGGAGGACAGGTCGTGGCCGTCCCGGTCGTTGCCGGCCACGCTCTCGCCGGTGACGGAGGCGAAGCCGAGCAGTTCGATCGGCAGGCCGGTGACCACCTCCAGGGCGCGGACGTACAGCGGTCTGGGAGCCGCGATGGCGCCGGACTCCCACCGTTGGACGAGCCGCTTGTTGGCGTCGTTGGGTTCGCCCGTCCGGTAACCGGCGGACTGCAGGGCGCGGGCGAAGTCGTCCTGGCTCATCCGCATCCCGGTGCGGACCGCTCGGAGCGCGGTGTTGGGTGTGGACATGAACCGACGATAGATATCTGTCGCTGCAATGTCGCCGGTCGTGTGGCCGTTTTGCCGCATCCTGCGTCGTCGCGCACGGCGACGTCCCGGCGGCATCGTGAAACCGTCGGGGCCGGGCGTTCCGGTCCGCCGACGAAGGAGCGCCGGGATGAGGCTGTTCAAGCGGAAAGAGCCGTACACCTTCACGCCGGAGCAGGCGGCGGAGATCCTGCGGGCCGCCCGCGAGGACGACGCCGAGGAACGCGCGGCCGCCCGCAACCGCCTGCTGGAACAGGCCCGCCAGGGGGAACCCGCCACCACGATCCACCCCGCCGACGGCGGCGCCGGGCGAGATGTTGCTTGACGAATCTCGATACGTCTATAGTTGGCGCCCGACCCTGAATATCTTGACGGTGACCTCGTGGTCGATTCGTCGAAGCGCTTCGACGCCCGGGGACGTCCGTTGGACAACCTGAGGAGACCCGCATGCGAAACCGGCGCCTCCGGCGCGGGGTGGTGGCGTTCGCGCTCGCGTTGCTGACCCTGCCGGCGATACCGGGTCAGGCGTTGGCCGAACAACCGGCCTACCCGTTCCGGAACCCGAAACTTCCCCTGGCCGTCCGGGTCGACGACCTGGTCGGGCGGCTCACTTTGGACGAGAAGATCTCCCTGCTGCACCAGTACCAGCCGGCCATCCCGCGGCTGGGCATCGACCTGTTCAAGACCGGCACCGAGGCGTTGCACGGGGTGGCCTGGTCGACGGACATCGACAACAACGGCGCCGTGGTCACCGCGGACGGCACCTCCTTCCCGCAGGCGGTCGGCCTGGCCAGCACCTGGAACCCGGACCTGATCAACCGGGTCGGGTCGGCGGTCGGCGACGAGGCGCGCGGCTTCCACGCGCAGAACCCGCGCGTCTGGGGGCTCAACCTCTGGGCACCGGTGGTCAACCTGCTCCGGGACCCGCGCTGGGGTCGCAACGAGGAGGGCTACTCCGAGGACCCGCTGCTCACCGGCGCGATCTCCACGGCGTACGGGTCGGGGATGACCGGCGGCGACCCGCGCCACCTGAAGACCGCGCCCACAGTGAAGCACTACCTGGCCAACAACAACGAGGTCCGGCGGGACGTGACCTCCTCGAACCTGCCGCCCCGGGTGCTGAACGAGTACGACCGGGCCGCCTTCAAACCGGCCATCGCGGCCGACGCGGCGACCGGCGTGATGTCGTCGTACAACCTGGTCAACGGGCGGCCCCAGACGGTGGACCCGAGCCTCGACACGGTGGTCCGGGGCTGGACCGACCAGGCCCTGATGAACGTCACCGACGCCTGGGGGCCGAACAACCTGACCGGGTCGGAGGCCTACTACGCCACCCAGGCGGAGGCCGACGCGGCGGTCATCAAGGCCGGCATCAACAGCTTCACGGTCGACGACACCAACGCGGTGCCGACCGTCACCGCGGTCAACCAGGCCCTCGCCGCCGGCCTGCTCACCGAGCGGGACATCGACGTACGGATCAAGCAGACCTTCACCGTCCGGTTCCGGCTCGGCGAGTTCGACCCGGGCGGCGGCCGGTACGGGAAGATCACGCCCGACGTGATCGACAGCCCGGCACACCGCAAGCTCGCCCGGCAGACCGCCGACGAGGCGATGGTGCTGCTGAAGAACTCGCGGGACACGCTGCCGCTGTCCGCCGCCAAGACCCGCAACGTCGCCGTGCTCGGCCCGCTGGCCGACACGCTCTACTCCGACTGGTACGCCGGCAAGCTGCCGTACCAGGTGACCGCGCTGGACGGCATCCGCGAGCGGCTGGGCTCCTCGGCCACCGTCACCAGCGGCGACGGCGCCGACCGGATCGCGCTCAAGGACGTCGCCACCGGCCGGTACGTGACCGCCACCGGCACCACCGACGCCGACAAGGTCACCGCGACCGGCGAGTCGGCCACGGCCGCCGCCCAGTTCGACGTGGTCGACTGGGGGCAGGGCGTGCTGACCCTGCGCAACGCGGCCAACGGCCGCTACCTCGGCTACAACTGGGGACCGTTCCTGACCCGCGACGAGCAGCCGGGCGGCTGGTTCGTGCAGCAGCAGTTCAAGCTGGAGAACCAGCCGGACGGCAGCGTGGTGCTGCACTACGCCGGCTATGAGACCACCGAGAGCTGGTTCGGTCCCAACACGTACGTCACGGTCGGCGCGGACGGCGCGCTCACCCTGGGCGCCAGCACCGCGGCCGACGCCGCGCACTTCAGCCGCGAGCTGCTCAGCAACGGCGTCGAACGGGCGGTCGCGGCGGCCAAGGCGGCGGACACCGCCGTCCTGGTGGTCGGCAGCAACCCGTCCATCAACGGCCGGGAGGCGCACGACCGCAGCACCATGGCGCTCGGCGCGAGCCAGGCGGCGCTGGTCAAGGCGGTGACCGCGGCCAACCCGCACACCGTGCTGGTGCTGCAGACCAGCTACCCGGACACCATCACCTGGGAACAGCAGAACGTGCCGGCCATCGTGTGGACCACGCACGCCGGCGCGGAGACCGGACACGCGGTCGCCGACGTGCTGTTCGGCGACGTCAACCCGGCCGGCCGGCTCACCCAGACCTGGTACCGCTCCGACGACCAGGTCCCGCCGGACCTGCTGGAGTACGACATCATCGCGTCGAAGCAGACCTACCTGTACAGCCGGGCCAACCCGCTCTACGCGTTCGGCCACGGGTTGTCGTACACCTCGTTCCGGTACGCCAACCTGCGCGCCGACCGGGACGTGCGGGCGGACGGCACGGTGACCGCGCGGGTGGACGTCACCAACACCGGCCGGCGGGCCGGCGCCGAGGTGGTGCAGCTCTACACCCACCAGCGGACCTCGCGGGACGCCACGCCGATCCAGCAGCTGCGCGCCTTCGAGAAGGTCCAGCTCGCCCCGGGTCAGACCCGGACCGTGACGCTGCGGCTGCCGGCCCGGGACCTGGCCCACTGGGACGTCACCCGCAGCCGGTGGGTGGTCGAGGACTCCACGTACGACCTGCTGGTCGGCTCCTCGTCGGCGGACATCCGGCAGCGGGCCGCGGTGCGGGTGCACGGCGAGACCATCCCGCCGCGCGATCTGTCCCGGACCACCCGGGCGGAGAACTTCGACGCGTACGCCCCGGGGGTGAAACTGGTCGACGAGAGCAAGGCCCGGGGCACCGCCGTCGGTGCCGGCGCGGCCGGCCAGTGGATCTCCTTCGGCGAGGCGGACCTGCGCCGCGGGTCCGGCACGTTCACCGCGAAGGTGGCCAAGGGCAGCGCCGGCGCCGGGAAGATCGAGATCCGGCTCGGTTCGCCGACCGGCCGGCTGCTCGGCACGGCGGCCGTGCCCAGCACCGGCGACCAGTACCGGTACGTCACCACCGGTGCGTCGCTGAGCCGGGCGGCCGGCGTCCAGGACGTGTACCTGGTGTTCGACTCCGCCATCCGGTTGTCCGAGTTCTCGATCCGTTGACCGGTGCCCGCCGGGTCCGTCGCCCCCCTCGGTGGCGGATCCGGCGGGTGCCCCGGTCAGCTCGTCCGCGAGGAGCCTCCGCCATGACCGTCCGCCGCACCCTGGCCGTCGCCGTCGCGCTGCTGACCGCCGTCGGGCTCGCCGGACCACCGACGGCGGCCGAGGCGACCCCGACCGTCCCGGCGGCCGTCGTCCCGGCGGCCGTCGACCCGGGCACGGCCCAGGCCGGAAACCTCGCGGCGCCGGCCGCCGACCCCGCCGCGGGGCCGATCCTCGGGCGGCGGCACCAGGTCACGTACGACAGGTACTCGCTGATGCTGGACGGGCGGCGGCTGCTGCTGCAGTCCGCCGAGTTCCACTACTTCCGGCTGCCCAGCCCGGACCTGTGGCGGGACGTCCTGGAGAAGCTCAAGGCGGCGGGCTTCAACTCCGTCTCGCTCTACTTCGACTGGGCGTACCACTCGCCGAAGGCGGGGGTGTACGACTTCACCGGCGTCCGGGACGTCGACCGGCTGCTGCGCACGGCCGAGGAGGTCGGGCTCTGGGTGGTCGCCCGACCCGGGCCGTACATCAACGCGGAGACCTCCGGCGGTGGGTTCCCGTCCTGGCTGAAGCAGGTGCCCGGCCGGGCCCGCAGCAGCGACCCGGGCTACACGGCCGCCTACCGGGACTGGCTCGGCCACCTCGACCCGATCATCGCCCGGCACCAGGTGACCCGGGGCGGTGCGGTGCTGCTCTACAACGCCGAGAACGAGTACGCGACGAACACCGACGCGGCCTACATGCAGGACATCCAGGACACCGCCCGGTCGCACGGCGTCGACGTGCCGATCATGACGAACGTCTGCTGCGACGCCGCCGACTGGGTGTCGAAGTGGGGCTCCGGCCTCGGCGCGGTGCAGATCCCCGGCGTGGACGACTACCCGCAGTCGTTCGACTGCGAGAACTTCGACACGACGTGGGGCCCGTGGGGCGAGGGCGTGACCGAACGGATCCGGCCCGACGCGCCGGTCTTCGCGGCCGAGTACCAGGCCGGCTCCATCGACGCCCAGAACGTCGGCTACGAGGCGTGCCGGAAGCTGACCGGACCGGCGTACATGCGGTACTTCCACAAGAACAACACCATCGTCAGCGGCGCCACCGGGTTCAACTACTACATGGGCTTCGGCGGCACCAACTGGGGCTGGCTGGCCCAGCCCAACGACGTCTACACCTCGTACGACTACGGCGCCGCGATCACCGAGGGTCGCCAACTCACCGACAAGTACGACGAGTTCAAGCGGCAGGGATACTTCCTGCGGGCGCTGACCCCGCTGACCAGGACCGACCCGGCCACCGGACCGGCGACCGGGAATCCGACGCTGCGCACCGACGCGCGGGCCAACCCGGACACCCGTACCCAGTTCGTGCTGCTGCGGCACACCGACCGGGCGGCCACCACGACCGACACCGGCGTGCTCGACTGGTTCACCCCGGACGGCCGCTACCAGGTGCCGGTGCGGCTGGCCGGCCGGGACGCGAAGATCCTGGTGGCCGGCTACGACCTGGGCGACCAGCGGCTGGTGCTGTCCAGCTCCGAGATCATGACGCACGCCGCCGTCGACGGTCGGGACGTCGCCCTGCTCTACGGCGACCAGGGCTCGACCGGCACCACCGTGCTGCGTTACCGGCAGCGCCCCCGGGTGAGCGTGCTGGCCGGCGACGTGACCTCGGCGTACGACCCGGTCACCGGGGACCTGCGGTTGACGTACCCGCACGCCGGGCTGGCCCGGGTGCTGGTCACCGGGGGCGGTCGCCGGCCGTTGCTGCTGCTGGTCGGCACCCCCGAGGCCGCCGCCGGGTTCTGGCGGGTGGACACCACCGCCGGCCCGGTCCTGGTACGCGGCACGTCGCTGGTGCGCTCGGCCACCGTACGCGGGGACACCCTGGACCTGCGGGCGGACAGCGCGTCCGCGGCCGACGTCGAGGTCTTCGGACCGGTCCGGCGGCTCACCGTGAACGGCCGGACGGTGCCGGTGCGGCCCACGGCCGGCGGCTCGGTGGCCGGCCGGCTGCCCGGCCCGGCCGCGGTGCGGCTGCCCGCGCTGACCGGCTGGCGCGTCCGGGCCGAGGCGCCCGAGGCGGCGCCCGGCTTCGACGACTCGGCCTGGACGGTGGCCGACCACACCAGCACCCTCAGCCCGATCCCGCCGGTGACCCTCCCGGTGCTCTACTCCGACGACTACGGCTACCACAGCGGCAGCGTCTGGTACCGCGGCCGGTTCACCGCCACCGGCACCGAGACCCAGGTCAAGCTGAACGCCGTCACCGGGAAGCGGGGCAACTACCTGGTCTGGCTGAACGGCCGCTACCTCGGTTCGGCGGCCGGCGGCACCCAGGCCGACGCCGGCCCGCCGGCCAACCCGGACCCCGGCCCGGGCACCTTCGCGGTCCCGGCCGGGCTGCTGCGGCCGGGTGCCCCGGCCACCCTCGCGGTGCTGGTGCAGAACATGGGCCAGAACGACGACTGGACCGCCGAGGAGATCCGGTTCCGGCAGCCGCGCGGCCTGGTCGGCGCCCGGATCGCCGGCTCCACCGCGCCGATCGGCTGGCGCATCCAGGGCGCCGCCGGGGGCGAGGACCTGCCCGATCCGGTACGCGGGCCGCTCAACCTCGGCGGCCTGTACGGCGAGCGGACCGGCTGGACCCTGCCCGGCTTCCCGGACCGCGCCTGGCTCGGCGTGGCCACGCCGAGCGCCCGGCCGCTGGACGCCGGCGTGAGCTGGTTGCGGACCTCGTTCCGGCTGGACCTGCCGGCCGGTCAGGACACCTCGGTCGGGCTGCGGTTCGGCGCCGCCCCGCCGGCCGGCTACCGGGTGCTGCTCTACCTCAACGGCTGGAACCTCGGGCAGTACGGCGCGGACATCGGGCCGCAGACCGACTTCGTCCTGCCGGCCGGGCTGCTGCGCGGGCACGGCGACAACACCCTGGCGCTCGCCGTCGTCGCCGACCGGCCGGGCGGGAAGCTGCCCCCGGTGAGCCTGGTGACCCTCGGGACGCAGCGCGGCGGCGTACCGGTGCGGGACGTCCCGTCGCCCGGCTACGTCCCGCCCCGTCGGTAGGATCGGCTGACCGGCGGCCGGTCCGCACCGGACGAACCAGGACGGGAGAGATCCATGGCGACGATCAGCGATGTCGCCCGGGCCGCCGGCGTCTCGGCCAGCACCGTGTCGTACGTGCTCAGCGGGCGCCGGCCGATCTCGGCGGAGACCCGGGCCCGGGTCCAGGCCGCCATCGCCGAGCTGCGTTACCACCCGCACGCCGGGGCGCGGGCGCTGGCCAGCAGCCGGACCAGCGTGCTGGCCCTGGTGGTGCCGTTGCGGGCGGACGTCAACGTCCCGGTGATCATGCAGTTCGTGACCGCCGTGGTGACCGCGGCCCGGACCCACAACCACGACGTGCTGCTGCTGACCATGGACGAGGGCACCGCCGGTCTGGAACGGGTCGCGGGCTCGACCATGGTGGACGCGCTGATCCTGATGGACGTCGAACGGCAGGACGTCCGGCTCCCGGCGCTGCGCCGGCTGAAGCAGCCGTCGGTGCTGATCGGCGTACCCGACGATCCGGACGGGATCGCCTGCATCGACCTGGACTTCGCGGCCACCGCCCGGGAGTGCCTGCGCCACCTGGCCGGGCACGGGCACCGGCGGGTCGCCCTGGTCGGCCCCACCCCGGCGGTCTACCAGCGGGGGACCAGCTACGCCGACCGGTTCCTGGGCGGCTTCATTGAGGCGGCTGCGGAGTTCGGCGTACGGGCGGTGGCCCGGTCGTGCGAGCCCGGTGGCGACGGCGTACGGGCCTGCCTGGCCGGCATCGACGCCGAGCTGCCCGACGTCACCGCGCTGGTGGTGCACAACGAGGAGGCCCTGCTGCCACTCCTGGACGAGCTGCGGATCCGGGGCCGCCGGGTGCCGACGGACGTCTCGGTGGTGGCGGTCTGCCCGCGCGACGTGGCCGTCGCCCAGCCGGTGCGGTTGACGTCGGCGGACATCCCGGCGCACGAGGTCGGCACGCTGGCCGTCGAGATGGCCATGGGCCTGCTGGCCGGCCGGGCCGCTCCGACCACCCGGCTGCTGGCGCCCACCCTGGTCGAACGGGACAGCTGCGCGGCTCCGCGCTGAGCCGGACGCCGCGCGGTCGGCCCGGGCCGGGTCGACGTTCGCGCTGGTGATGTTGCGGGAATGTGACCGTTGACATCTAGGGGGCTCGTTCTCTAGCGTCTGGCCCAGCGAACGTCGAAGCGCTTCGACGACCACCTCGGCCCGGCCTCCGCGTCCCGGGCACGACCGGCTGGGAGGACGGCATGGTCAGATCACGGGCGACCCTCGCCGCCGGCGCGTTGCTGCTGGCGGCATCCCTCGGGCTCACCGCGTGCGGCAGTAACGGCGAAGGCGACGACGGTGCCGACGCGAAGAGCCTGACGCTCTGGCACTACGAGGGCGCGAACAGCGCCATGGGCATCGCCTGGAACGAGGCGATCAACCAGTTCAAGGCCAGCCACCCCGGGGTGGAGGTCAAGTTCGAGGAGAGAGGCTTCGAGCAGATCCAGCAGAACGCCGGGATGATCCTCAACTCGGACAGCGCCCCGGACATCATGGAGTACAACAAGGGCAACGCCACCGCCGGCCTGCTGTCGAAGCAGGGACTGCTCACCGACCTCACCGAGCAGGCCAGGTCGCGCGGGTGGGAGAAGGCGCTCAGCCCGAGCCTGCAGACCACCGCCAAGTACAGCCAGGACGGCATCATGGGCGGCGACAAGTTCTACGGCGTGCCGAACTACGGCGAGTACGTGATGGTCTACTACAACAAGGACCTGTTCGCGAAGCACAAGGTGGCCGTACCGACCTCGCTGGCCGAGTTCGAGACGGCGATGGACACCTTCGTCAAGGCCGGCGTCACCCCGATCGCGACGGCCGGCGCGGAGTACCCCGCCCACCAGATCTTCTACGAGCTGGCGCTCGCCAAGGCCGACCGCAGCTTCGTCGACAAGTTCGAGCTCTACAAGGGCAAGGTCGACTTCCACGGACCGGAGCTGACCTTCGGCGCGCAGACCTTCGCCGACTGGGTGAAGAAGGGCTACATCCCGAAGACCTCGGCCAGCCTCAAGGCCGAGGACATGGGCGTCGCCTTCGAGCAGGGCAAGTACCCGATCATGATCTCCGGTAGCTGGTGGTTCGGCCGGCTGGCCAAGGAGATCAACAAGTTCCAGTGGGGCACCTTCCTGTTCCCCGGCAACAAGCTGCACCCCGGTTCCAGCGGCAACCTGTGGGTGGTGCCGACCAAGTCCAAGGCCAAGAAGCTGGCGTACGACTTCATCGACATCACCATGAAGCCGGAGATCCAGAACCTGCTGGCCAACAACGGCGGCATCCCGGTGGCGGCCGACCTGTCGAAGATCACCGACCCGCGGAACAAGGAACTCAACGACAACTTCGCCCGGATCGCCTCCAACGACGGGCTCGCCTTCTACTCGGACTGGCCGGCGCCGGGCTACTACGACGTCAACGTCAGCGCGGTACAGGGCCTGATCAACGGCTCCAAGACGCCCGCCGCGGCGCTCGACCAGCTGGCCAAGCCGTACCAGGAGAACCTGAGCAACATCGGTAAGTGAGTCCTCGTGGCGGGCCGGACCGGCCCGCCACGAGGCGGTTCGGCACGGCGAGAGGCGAGCGGATGGCAGGCGGGCACGGACGGCGACGCCGCGGCGCACGGCAGCGCGGCTACGCGGTGTTCCTGATCCCGGGGGTGGTGGCCGCCGTCGCGGTGATCGTGGTGCCGGTGGTCATGACGGTGGGGGCCAGCTTCACCCGGTGGACCGGCATCGGCGCGCCGCGCTGGGTCGGCCTGGACAACTACACCCGGCTCTTCGCCGACGAGTTGTTCTGGGCCTCGTTCGGGCACATCCTCGGGCTGATCGTGGCGATGGCAGTGCTGCCGACGCTGTTCGGCATGGTGCTCGCGGCGGTGCTGTTCGACTACGTCGCGCCGGCGTTCGGCAACCGCTGGGCGAATGTCTTCCGGTCCGGGTTCTACCTGCCGCAGGTGCTGCCGGTCGCGGTCACCGGCATCGTCTGGGGCTGGATCCTGCACCCGGAGTACGGCGCGCTCAACCGCATCCTGGACTCCGCCGGACTGGGGTCGCTGGGCCGCAACTGGCTCGGCGACCCGGACTGGGCGCTGCTGTCGGTGATGGGCGTGCTGGTGTGGTTCCAGCTCGGCTACCCGGTGGTGATGTTCATGTCCGGCCTGCAGCGCATCGACCCGGAGATCTACGAGGCCGCCTCGCTGGACGGCGCCGGCTGGTGGCAACGCTTCCGCCGGATCACCGTGCAGCTGATCCGGCCCGAGTTGTACGTGGTCCTGGTGACCACCACCATCGCCGCGTTGAAGATCTTCGGGCAGATCTTCGTGCTCACCCGGGGCGGTCCCGACAACGCGACCCTGGTGCCGTCGTACTTCGCGTACAAGAACTTCTTCCAGACGTTCAACGTCGGCTACGGCTCCGCGATCTCGACAGTGCTGCTGGTGCTCATCGTCGGGCTGGCGATCCTGTTCCTGCGGCTGCAGGACGCCGACCAACGGGTCCGGGCGGTGGGTCGATGACCGCCCCGCCCGTCCAGCCCGTCGCGCCGGCGGTGGGCACCGCCCCGCGGCCGTCCCGCGCCGGCGCGCCGACGGACCGGCGCAAGCGCCGCCGGCCGACCCGGTTCGTGGTGCTGGCCGTGCTGCTGGTGGCCGTGCTGCTGACCGTCGCCCCGCTGCTGGTGGTGGCGATGAACGCGGTCAAGAACCCGGCCGACTACGCCGGCAACGGGCCGCTCGCCGCGCCCCGGTCGCTGTACTTCGACGGCATCGTCGACTTCTGGCACCGGGTCGATTTCACCCGCAAGCTGCTCAACAGCCTGGTGATCAGCCTGACCGTGGCGGTCGGCGGGGTCGTGCTGTCGGTGCTCAACGCGTACGCCCTGGGCATCGGGCGGGTCCGCGGCCGGATGTGGTTCCTGGTCTTCTTCCTGGTGGCCAACCTGCTGCCGCAGGAGGCGCTGGTCTACCCGCTCTACTACCTGGCCAAGAGCCTCTACCTCTACGACAGCCCGCTCTCGGTCATCATCATCTTCATCGTCGTCCAGAGCGCCTTCGGCACCTACCTGCTCTCCTCGGTCTACCTGGAGTTCCCGACCGAGTTGCTCGACGCCGCCGAGGTGGACGGCGCCGGCCGGTGGCGCACGCTGTGGCGGGTGGTGGTGCCGGTCAGCCGGCCCACCCTGGCGGTGCTGTTCACCTTCTTCTTCGTCTGGACCTGGAACGAGTTCTTCCTGCCGCTGATCTTCCTGGTCTCCAAGGACAACCAGACCGTCCCGGTGGCCCTCGGCGTACTGCAGGGCGACCGGATGATGGACGCCACCACGACCAGCGCGTCCGCGCTGATCGGCATCCTGCCGGCGGTGATCTTCTTCCTGATCTTCCAGCGCACGCTGACCCGCGGCATCGCCGCGGGCGCGCTGAAATAGCCCACCCCGGCGAGCGGTACCGGCGGCGGCGCGGCCGACCGGCCGGCTCGTCGCACCGCGAAGGGACGGATGATGAAGTTCACCGACGGCTACTGGCGCAAGCGCGACGGTCTCACGGTGCTGCATCCGGTGCAGCTCGTGGACGCCACCGCGGACGACCGATCGCTGCGCGTGTACGCCGCCACCCGGCCGGTCCGGGACCGGGGGGACACCCTGAACGCCCCGCTCATCACGGTCACCTGCACCGCACCGATGCCGGACGTCATCCGGGTCACCATCAGCCACTTCCAGGGTGAACGGCCCCGGCTGCCGGCCTTCGACCTGGCGGCCGATCCGGACACCCCGGTCAAGGCCGCGGTGGACGACACCGGTGCGACGTTCAGCTCCGGCACGCTCACCGCCCGGTTCACCGGCGGCGACGCATGGCGGCTGGACTTCCTGGCCGACGGGCGGGTGCTCACCGGCAGCGGACGCAAGGGGATCGGCGTGGTCGAGGCCCGGGAGGGGCTCGACCCGGCCACCGGCCGGGACATCCTGCGGCACTACGTGCACGAGCAACTCGACCTGGGCGTCGGCGAGGCCGTCTACGGACTGGGCGAGCGGTTCGGTCCACTGGTCAAGAACGGTCAGACGGTGGACACCTGGAACGACGACGGTGGCACCAGCAGCGAACTGGCCTACAAGAACGTGCCATTCTACCTGACCAACCGCGGCTACGGGGTGCTGGTCGACCACCCGGGCCGGGTGTCCTTCGAGGTCGGCTCCGAGGTGGTCTCCCGCAGCCAGTTCAGCGTCGCCGGGCAGAGCCTGTCCTATCTGGTGGTGTACGGCCCGACGCCGCGGGACGTGCTGCGCCGCTACACCGCGCTGACCGGCCGGCCGGCGCTGCCGCCGCCGTGGTCGTTCGGCCTGTGGCTCACCACGTCCTTCACCACCCCGTACGACGAGGCGACGGTCACCCGGTTCGTGGACGGCATGGCCGAGCGGGACCTGCCGCTGAGCGTGTTCCACTTCGACACGTTCTGGATGCGGGAGTACCACTGGTGCGACTTCGAGTGGGACAGCCGGACCTTCCCCGATCCGCCGGGGATGCTCGCCCGGCTGGCCGCCCGGGGACTGCGAACCTGTGTCTGGATCAACCCGTACATCGCGCAGCGGTCGGCCATGTTCGCCGAGGGGGCAGCCGCCGGCTACCTGCTGCGCCGGCCGAACGGCGACGTCTGGCAGTGGGACCACTGGCAGGCCGGCATGGCCCTGGTCGACTTCACCAATCCGGACGCCCGCGCCTGGTACGCGGGGAAGCTGCGCGGGCTGCTGGAGATGGGCGTGGACTGCTTCAAGTCGGACTTCGGGGAACGCGTACCGGCCGACGACGTGGTCTACTTCGACGGCTCCGACCCGGAGCGGATGCACAACTACTACACGTACCTGTACAACGAGGTCGTCTTCGAGGTGCTGCGCGAGCACCGCGGCGAGCACGACGCGGTGGTCTTCGCCCGCTCCGCGACGACCGGCGGGCAGAAGTTCCCGGTGCACTGGGCCGGTGACAACTCTGCCACCTTCGAGTCGATGGCCGAGACCCTGCGCGGCGGGTTGTCCCTGGCCGCCTGCGGCTTCGGGTTCTGGAGCCACGACATCGGCGGCTTCGAGGGCCGACCGGACCCGGCGGTGTTCAAACGTTGGATCGCCTTCGGTCTGCTCTCCTCGCACAGCCGGCTGCACGGCAACCAGAGCTACCGGGTGCCGTGGCTGTTCGACGAGGAGTCCGTCGAGGTGCTGCGGACGTTCACCCGGCTCAAGTGCCGGCTGATGCCGTACCTGTTCGGCGCGGCGGTGCGGGCCCACCGGGAGGGAATCCCGGTGCTGCGGCCGATGGCGGTGGACTTCCCGGACGACCCGGCCTGCGTACACCTGGACCGGCAGTACCTGCTCGGCGACGACCTGCTGGTGGCGCCGGTGTTCAGCGCCGACGGGGACACGTCGTACTACGTGCCGGCCGGCCGGTGGACCCGGTTCGTCGACGGCGGCACCGTCGAGGGGCCGGCCTGGGTGCGCGAGACGCACGGCTTCGACAGCGTGCCGCTGCTGGTGCGGCCGGGCGCCGTGCTTGCCGTGGGCGCCCGCGAGGACCGCCCGGACTACGACTACGCCGACGGCGTCACCCTGCGCGTGTATCCCGGCCCCGACGGCACCCGGACCGTCACCGTGCCGGCCCCGGACGGTACGGCCGCGGCCACCTTCGAGGTCGAACGGTCCGGTGCCGGCATCCGGATCGAGCGGCGCGGCGCACCGGCACCGTGGCGGGTGCTGCTGGTCGGCGCCACCGGCACCGACCCGGCGGACGGCACGGTCACCGCGACGGACCTGGGCGAGCTGGTGGAACCGCCGGCCGGCGCGACCACCTGCCAGGTTTCGGTAACGGCCTGATCACGATCGATCGAGCGGTGACAACCGACCCGGCCGGCTCGGGCGTTCCTTCCGTGTGCGCACGAAGTTCGGCCGGGTCGCGTGGTGTACGCGACAACCCGACAGCGAAGGGGAGGACCCTCTCGAATGAAGGTGTCGAAGCGTGCGGTTGTGTTTTTCTCCGCGGTGGCGCTGGTGTGCGTCGCGTCCGGCTGTAGCGGCGGTGGTAGCAGCGACTCCGGTAGCACCAAGGACGGCGCGATCACCATCGATGGCACGCAGCCCGAGGTTGGTCTGGTTCCGTCGAACACCACTGAGACCGGTGGTGGCAACATCCTCGACTACATGTGGACCGGTCTGGTTTCCTACCCGAACAACGGTGGGGCGCCGAAGAACGCGG